>JAFGCP010000194.1 GCA_016932595.1 Deltaproteobacteria bacterium | reverse complement strand
GAGCGGGCCAGAATGGGAACTTCAATAAATTCCCCTTTTTTCAAGCCGATGTCGCCTGCTTTGGTATAGTTTTTTTCCAGCCGGTTCAAGACGGCATTGATGCCGATATCTACGGGGCTGAGTATGGCGGCATTGTATTTTTGAAGCTTCTGCTCATCCCGGAGCGCCGGGGCAATGAAGGTTATGGGAATGTCGAGCTGATAGGTTTCCCGGACGATTCGGCAGATTTCCCGGTTAACGTCGGTGTCGTGAATGGATGATATAACATGAGTGAGCTGGCTAGGGTCGATTTTTTTCCAGGTCAGAATGCTGCTGGCGTCACCGGCAAGGCACTCGACAGCAGGAAGCTCTTCGGCCAGCGCTTTTACCAGCGACTCATTCATGTCCACCGCAATGACATGATATCGGGTGCTCAAGACGCGCAGCAGCTCTTTTTCAAAAAAACCGATGCCGAATAGTGCGATTTTTATTTTTTCTTCTGTCATGCGTTTATCTCCACCGGACTTGAGCCCTATACAAGCACCGTCGGCCCCATAAAGTTAAAGAGAGTATCGTTTATATTGCCGCCGCAGGTTATGGTTCAATCAAGGACCCTGCCTGTGTAAAAGTTCCGGCAAAAAAGCAATCCGGGGCAGCCAAAAAATTAACACGCAAAGATAAAAAGTTCAGCCCCTGACCACTTGCAGCCCTTTACCGGATTATGTATCAGCATTGGGGATTAAGGGCCATGGCAAACGAGGCACCCCGGCAAAAGTAACTATGATTGCTATATTCAGCAATAGGGCAGATCCCTGATATTAAGTTTGCATAAAACCCTCGGGCGGACAGTCTGTTTTCTCCGTGGCTGTTCGGTCTGCCGGTCCGGTATACCTGCGCCACCCCTTACCGGCTTTGGCTGCAAGGAGTACCTGCTGCTGTTTTTTCCGGTCGCTGCCGCATGCCCTGGCTTTGATGGCAGCGCATAAAATAATCCGGTTTATACGGGAATTTCAGCTTTTTTCAGGCGTATCGTTTTTATGCGCAGCCGGATACAGCTTTTTCGAGCACTCCGGACAGATCCCATGCGTGAACTGTGCTTTTGAGTGCTCGCTGATATAGGTTTCGATACGCTGCCAGTACCCCTGATCGTCCCTGATTTTCTTGCATGAAGCGCAGATTGGCAGCAATCCGCTTAGTTGTTTGATATTATCAAGGGCGTCTTTCAACTCCAAAATGAGCAGGTCCTGATGCTGCTCGGCTTTTTTGCGCTGAAATATTTCAGCTTCAAGCACGCGGTTATTCTCTCGAAGTTTTTTGGTAACCCTGACAATGACCAGTCCCATGCCGGCGGCAATAAACAATCCGGCAATAAAAAGAACAGTGCAGATTCTCTGGACCGCCTCCATAAAATCGGAAACTCGCGAGACCCGTTTTTTTGTTTCACTCTTAATGTACGCAGAAATCGTATTAAGCACCTTCTGGTATTCATCATATGCAGGGCGCAGATTGTTTGTGTTAAACGACACTGCCTCCTTACCACTGCCTGCGCGGCTCATGGCGAGCAGCTTTTGCCAGAATTCAGTATATGTTTTCCTGCTCGTAAGCACGCTTGCATACATTTTTTCTTCTTCCGGAGTGAGAACGAGGCCCTCCTTTCTCTGCAAAAGGGCCGAGTTTGCAGCGTAGGCAGTGGCGATCAATTGCTCCTCCAGCCGTTTTTCATCCCTGTCCGTGGCCAGCATGTGCCGGAGAATGGATATCTGGATGAGGCCCATGTTTTCCTGGACAGTACCGATATTGTCCAGTATCGGCACTGAGTTTACGGCAAGAATACGTATATTGTGGTCAATTCTGTTAAAGGCAAAAAAAACTGAGGCGGCAAAAAATATAATTATTCCGGCAAGGGTGGCAAAGGCAAAGATGATCTGAGCGATAACGGAACTACCGTGCTCACCATTTTTCTGAATTGTTCTTGTAAACATGCCCTGCTTCCTTTGTTGTCAAACGCCTCTATTGAGGCTTATGTCAGGCACACGGTCCTGGAGTACATCGGGGTTTCAATGCTGTTTTCTCTGCGGCCGGGGTGCAGCCTTTTTCTTCATTAATGTTTAATACAATACAGGACAAGCAACTGCCCTGCCCGCAGCATCATGGTACAGCGCGATATGCGTTGCCGGATGAACAATGTATAGCAAAAGCAAGCCACAGGTGCAACATTCCCCCTTCGTGCGGTCAAACCTGAAAAACAATCGGCCCTGAGCTTCGAGCATGCACGGCGGATTTTTTCCGGCTTGTATGAGAATGAACTTCATACGACGCCCGATACCTGCCGGAGCTGCCCGCCCTGTAGTCTTTAGAAAGCAACAATTAAATTTGTCCATTATTTGTTCATGGCGCCACCTTTGCCTAGAGAAAACATTTCGCGCTTGGCCCGGCTCGGAGGCTAAAAAACAGAAGCCGGTAATGGGTGACTATAACTTTTTCCGGAGGGCTGCTTCAGGAACATGGCCTGGCTACATCAGCCTGTGCTGTTTTTTTATCTCTTCATACACTAAAGTTGAGACTTCTCTTATTACATTACCCCTGGTCAGCATCCAGCGGCTGTAGTCGGCAGGCCGCGAGCTCCGTTCGATGATGCCGACGATAGCATAGGGGTAGCGCCCACCCTGCGCGGTCTTCGGTGCAAGGATGCCCATGTCGCCGCATACATGGGCGGTGGTCCCGGTTTTATTGTAGACCAGCGTGCCCTGGGGAATGGGCGTACCATAATAGATGCGATCACGCCCGGGAAGTGCCATCAGCCGCTTTAATTCTTTATCAAAGGGCAGCTCCTTATTCCAGAGGGCCCGCAAAAAAAGGATATAATCCTCCGGCGGAGCGCTGTTTTTGTAGGTCCTGCCCCCTGCAGGAATGTATTCTCTTATGACGGTATTTTTGAAGATAGCCCCATATTCCTGGCGCAATATCTGTTCGCACCGGGCAGGCCCGCCCGCCTGGCGCATGACCCAGTTGGTTGCGGAGTTGCTGGAGCGCTGTATCATCGCCTCCATCATCCGGCGGCTCTTCGGGCCATACGGCAATTTGCCCTGCTTGACCTGATGGAAAAACGCCAGGGCGACAAAAGGTTTTATCATGCTGGCCGCCTGAAACGGCACGCTGCCGTTGATATCGGCCAGGCAGGTATCGTTTTCCAGGTCATAGACCATCCACCCTGTTTTTTCATCCCCACTGATCCGCCCCGAGCGCCGCAGATTTTTAATGTAATATTCTATGTTTTTTTCAAAATCAGTGGCGCAAGATGCCGCAGGAGCGGTTTTTTTGACCCTTTGTATTTTTTTCGCCACTACCGGCGGCATCGCCGGCTGCTGCGAAGCTGCTACGGCTGTCTTTTCTGTCTCTGCCGCCCGCACCGGCTCAGGCGCTGTGTCCGCATCATCTGATTCATCCGCACCGCCGGTATCATCGAGCAGACTGGATTCCCCGTACACCACGTCATTGTTGTTCTCGGGGGTGATGGACGTGCGGATCTTTTTCCTGCGAAGCAGGCTGGCGTGCCGGCGGGCAACAACCAGCGTGGATTTTTTGTCGCCGCGCCTGCGATAGACCAGCATATAGTTGCCGGGGCTTATTTTTTCAACAAAGAGATTCTTGCCGACTTCCACGCCCAGAAAGCTATACAGCTCGGTATACCTTTTTTTCAGCACGTCTACATTGGGCCCCGCGCCATAGCTCACATTATAGAGCTCGTAATAGCACTGATCCTCTATGGCCCGGGGCTGCTCAAACCCGGCCTCGCGAAGCATCCCGGCCTGTCTTTCAATTTCCGGGATCACGGTTTTTGCCGATGCATTGGCATCGTAGATGACACCGAACTCCCTGCCGCGGCCGACTATTTTCAGCCCTTTGCTGATATCCTCAGAAAAGACTTTCTCCAGCTCATCCTTGTAATCCAGAACATTGTCCAGATTGGCGTCCCAGACATAGGCCAGATCATATTTTTCCTGCCCCGCAGTGCTGAAATCGGTGAGCAGCAAAACCGCCGTCAGCACAAAAGCACATAAACGTGCCAGCTTTCCTGTTATCTTCATGCAGCAAGAACTCCTTCCATCAGTATTTTCGGAATAGATCGGGAGCTGCTAGTGTTTCGTCCCGCTTATAGCGCGGTGGATTGAAGGTTGCGCAATGATACCATGATCAAAACCCTGGCTTCAAACTTAATTTAAATATCGGCACGGGCCTGTCTGCAAATTAGCTCAAAAAAACAGGCGGTCCAGCGTGCAGCGCGCGCCCCTGACTGTCTTCAGTGTGGCAGCGTACCCTGGCCGAAGCTGAAAGGTTCGTGCAGGGAGAACACCGAAGCGCAGCACCGGAGGGCTGTTCCCGCACGTTTCTTGACAGCCATGCCGCCCTTCCTGCTGTCTCTGCCGCTCTTTATTTTACCTTGACTTGCTGTTTTCAGCGATATATTTTTTAAGCTGACCTAAAATTTTTCAGGGGCTATTCGCACCAACCCTGTCACCCTAGCCCATACACTGATCAGCCGGCACTCTTCGACTTGCGCAGCCAAAGGGCCCCCCGGCCAAGAATAAAAGACATGGAGGATGCCATCATGAAAACAGTATGCTTTGCCTGTTTGTCGGTTTTAATCCTGTTGAGCTCCTTCACCGCAGTGCAAGCGGGACAGGTTTCGGAACATCCCCTGATCCGGCCGTATCCAGGATCGGTGCTGGCAGAAAACATGTCGAAATTTCAGAAATACGAGGCGCACAATTTTTTTGTCTACGACAACGCGACGAAAAAACGAGCCAAGAAAACCATACAGGGAAAATACTGGCGGTTGCTGTACGAGGTTCGCACCCCGACCGGTGAACGGGTACGCGATATTTCCAAACTTGAATTTTTTGAAAATTTTAAAGCCGCTGCGCTCGAAAAAGGGGGTGCGGTGCTCTACGAAGACGCTTCCTTTCTTGTTTTTACGATACCCCGGGATGATGGCGGCACCACCTGGTGCGAGGTTTCAGGCAATGCGGGGCTGGGTCAAACCTACCTTGTAATTATCGACGAAGAAGGGTTCAAAAAATCCCTCACCTTCGGGCCGGCTGAGCTCAAGGCAGCCCTTGATAAGGATGGCAGGGTTCTGCTGTACGGTATTTTATTCGATCTTGACAAGGCGGTGCTCAAGCAGGAGTCCAACAAGCAGCTGCAGCATATCGTAT
The DNA here is from genome assembly GCA_016932595.1 of Deltaproteobacteria bacterium. GTDB lineage: Bacteria > Desulfobacterota > WTBG01 > CAIYCZ01 > CAIRTM01 > CAIWCT01. The sequence goes on along the minus strand of JAFGCP010000194.1, from coordinate 11,762 downwards.
CGCTGCTGCTGCAGTATCCGGAGCTGCGCCTTGAAGTGCAGGGGCATACTGACGACCAGGGCGCCGATACCTACAATATGGAGCTCTCTCAGCGTCGGGCCGAGACGGTTGTACAGTATCTGCAGCTGTTCGGCCTTGATACAGGCCGCCTAGCGGCAAAAGGCTGCGGGGAGACAAAGCCGGTCGGGGCCAATGCAACCGAAGAAGGCCGTGCCAAAAACCGGCGAGTGGAACTGGTGAAAGCTCAGTAGACTTCCGAAGGCGGGCAGGAACACATTTAAAAATGGACAGAGCTGCTTTTCGAACGCCCAATGCCGGTAGCGCATCCGGCGGCTATGCCGTGCGTGTGTAGCCCCGGGGCGCAATAAAAAAAATTTAACCGAAGGAGGGATCGTATGAAAAAGTCAAAAATTATCAGCACGGCCTTTTTGTTCTCTGCGCTGTTTATCCTTGCCGGATGCGGCCAGGGTGTCGATATTGCCATGGTTACGATCCCTGGCGGCACATATTGGATGGGCTGTGCCGAGGATGATACCGGGTGCCTTGACAATGAGCAGCCGCGTCACCAGGTGACCGTCTCCACGTTTCAAATGGCAGAGACTGAAGTAACCAGGGGCCAATGGAAGGCTGTTATGGGGGTCGACCCGAGCGAATTTGAAGCCTGCGACGACTGTCCTGTGGACAATGTTGCGTGGGAGGATGCCCGGCAGTTTGCATTCAGGCTGCGCCTGCTGAAAGGCAAAAAATACCGCTTGCCGACCGAGGCCGAATGGGAGTATGCCGCCCGAGCTGGATCGGAGAACAAATACGGCGGCTGCGGCATCGATCCGGACTGCCTGTATACGCGGGCCTGGTTTATTCAAAATTCTGATGAGCAGAGTCAGCCGGTCAAGGGGAAAGAGCCCAATGACTTCGGTTTGTACGGCATGTACGGCAATGTCGCCGAATGGTGCCAGGACTACTACGATAAAGACTATTATGCAACCTCCCCTGCACTGGATCCGAAAGGGCCCCCGCTTGGCAACATGCATGTCTATCGCGGCGGCACATGGGGAAGCTATCATGAGGGGCGCGACTGGTTTCCGTCGTACAGAAAGCGGGACGGCGCATGGGCCAATGATCGAGGGTTTAGATTGTGCCTTGACAACGTCCAATAACCAGCACCCCGTCCTTGCAGCAACATGGCAGGCCCCAGAAACCCGCCATGTTGCCATACTGGCCTATTTACAGGCGCCTAATCGCCGGCCCTTCATTTTTTGGGTCATCTTCATGCCGCCCTGCATGTTCATGTTGAACGTGCCGTCAAACGTATCGCCGCTGTAGGTGATGCTGCCTTTGCCCGTCATGTCGCTGCCGCCAGTCTTACACTTCATGGCCCAGGTGACGGTATTGCCGCTTGTTTTTGTATCGGTTACCGTGCATTCCTGATTCTGCTGCTGGGTCTGGGACCGGGGTACCAGGTCGTTTTTTGTTATGCACTGGGTATGCTTCATGGCCGGCATGGCAGCGGGCATGCCCGGCATGTCAACGGTAGTTGTGATTTCCCACTGGCCCTCCTGCATATTCGGCTCGGCAGCGGCAAGGCCGGGGGCTGAAAGCAGTATGAAAACAAGGCTGAGAATAAGGTAAAATTGCTTCATCATGGAGGCTCCTTTCTTCTGTGCGGTAAACTTTTGCGGCAATTTTAAACAAGGGCGTTTTTTATACCATGAATGGTTTCATTTTGCCACCCTCTGCGTGCAGCTGATTTTATATTGACACGCATCCAGCCCATTTTATATTCTGATACATTCGGTGTGCGGATCTGTGGTATGTCTGATATAAAACACGAATACGATTAATTGTACTCAAGGAGCCTGCTGGGATGAAACAAGTGCTGGATTTTATTGGGCGGCAGACGGGCAGCCACGACTGGGTTGTACTGGTGTTTGTCGTGGTCTTTGCCATGATGCTGCTGAATTATTTTATGCCAGTAGTGTCCGGTTAAAAATCAAACAATGTTAACTGGTTAGCCGGACGGTTATTGTTTTGCGTAACGCTATAATTAGAAAAAGCCTGTAAAACGGGCATTCTATGCAAAACAGTAATGCTCAAAATCTGTAGAATTTCATACATGCTGTGCTCTAAACCAAGTTCCTTTTTCATAATCGCAACGAGCAAGTATGTCGTGACGGCAATCCAGATTTGAGTCTTTACAGCATTTTCGTCGGTACCGTAAAAAGTTTTAATGCGAAGATGCTGCTTAATCCACTTAAAAAAGAGCTCAATACGCCAGCGACTACGATATAGCTCCGCAATCGTTAGTGCGGGCAGTTCGAAGTTGTTTGTAAGAAAAACAAAAAGACGTTTTTGGTCTGCATCGAAATAGCGAATCCTGCGCAATGCATCGGGATAATCCTGCGCCGGATAATACGTAGTCAGTATGATTGTTTGGTCGCAGAGAATGCCCTTCGCTTTCTCTGCCCGTGCTGAATAACGCCGCTGGAAGCAAAGATTCTTCTTTGCACGAATAATGAAAAAGGCTTTGTTGCGCTCGAAGCGATAAAGCCGTGCAAAGTCGATATAGCCGCGATCCATAATGGTAAACGTTCCTGGTGTAATCGGGATGTAATCCAGTGCTTCCATGTCGGCAAGTTTGCCGTCGGAGATATAGATAAATTCGGGAATATCTCCACGGATATTGAGCAGGGTGTGCATTTTGACAGCGCTTTTTGTGCTTTTGTATGCTGCCCAAGGAAACATACTCATGCACAGGTCGATCATGGTTGAGTCCAGTGCATAGGCCGTGGCATCCAGATCGACCGATAACGGTGTCGCGGCGTAGAGCTTTTTTGCCCGTTGAATCAAAACGCTGGCAATATCGGCGTAGATACGCCAATTGCGTTTGCAGTTTGCATCTGCCAGCGTGCTTTTGGCCACCGTGCCTTGAATGCCCATGTGATACAGCATCGGTTTGACCGCTTTCAGGCAAGTAATCAAATCGCGCAGGCTTTCGCGATAGGTTAATTGCGCGAAAGACATATAGTGGAATTGATCCAGACAGGTTAATGTTTTTATTGCTTTGTCGCCATTGTAGCGGTCGACACATGTTTTGAAACGACGTACTGGAAAATAATCCATGACCTGTGAGAAAATCCTCCTGCCAGTATTCATCAGCCAGCTCTCCTATAAGATGCTGGCCGCATGCTACTTTTAAATTGAAATCGATGCAGGTCATTTTTTGTGTTTTGATATGTTATTTTAAAGGGTTAAAAATTTTTTCAAAAATTTAACCGGACACTACTGACCTTAAAGGTCAAATACTTAAAAGTCAATACTGCTTGTTTGGGATCTGTCAGATCCGTTGAGCGCCCAAATACAGGCTGAAAACCAGGCTCCTGCATCGTCAAGACGTCTTCGCATACCAAGGATTTGGGGGCTGTATTTTTTTATGACCGATGCCCGCTTTCAAATTATAAGCCTCCGTACGGGGCGCAATAAAAAGCTAGAACCCTCACGGAAAGGCCAAGGCGCGAGCAAAAAAGAGCGCACGCTGCGCTATAGAATGTTTTAAGTGTCTATCCTCAACAGCACCTAGCGAGTTTCTATCAAATTAATCAATTAGCAGCTATCGCGCGTCCAGCATCTGCATGACAGCCTCGTTCCAGCCAGCCGGACCGGGAGCGCCGAAACGGACAACAGGGTTTTTTATAGCGGCATCATAGGAGCCATCCTTTTTTTGCATTAGCACGGCAACGTCTGCTTCCCTCAGCATAGGACCGTCGTTTGCGCTGTCGCCGAGAGCCAGGGTATACACAGTTCCATACTGCCGCACAAACAGCTCCTTCAGCATGCGCACAGCCCGGCCTTTATCATTGTCGCCGGTCAGATGAAAAAAACGGCCGCCCCGGGTGACGCGCAAGCCCAGCCTAGCCGCCGCTGCCGCGAGCAGCGCTGCTGCTGCCGGCGTAGCATCTTCGGGCCGGGCAAGAACAAACGGTTCATCATAGTCGCGCTGTTTTGCAAGTGCCGCCTGCCAAGACGAAAAATTGCAGAGCGCCGCCACCTCCTCGGCCTCCATCATGGAAAACCCCCGCAGGGCAAGGCCTGTTGCGCGCATGATGGCGCCAAGCGCCTCATGCAGTGTGCTGTAGCAGGTGCCGAGCTCCAGGACATGACAACCGGCGGCTGTTCTGCCGGCGTTCACAGAAAACGAAAAAAAACGGTACGGAATAAAAACACCGCCGCCGTTTTCCGAAATAAAGGGATCACGGTTGCCGATAGCCGCGCGCAGTTCGAGAATTTCGGCCGCTGTTTTGCTGGTGCAGACAATCAGGGGAATGCGGCGGCGGTGCAGCTCAGCCAAAGCCGGGCGGGCTGCGTCGAAGCTGTACGTGTCATGGTCGAGCAACGTGCCGTCAAGATCCGTAAACACGACAAGCTGTCGAGGGTTGTTCATTTCGGCTCCTTTTTTGTGTGCAAGCAGAGGGTATGTTCTTCGCCGGGCAAAAGCAAGCGCTGTTTGTAAAGCTCAAAGCTGCATCATCTCGGCCCCCTGCTACTGCAGAAGCTTGCCCTGGTGAAAAAAAAGCAGCTCAGCCGGAGAAACCTGCAGCGACAGCGTTTCGCCTGCCCGGGGGCCTGTGCCGGAAGCGGGAAGTTTCGCGACCAGCATGGCCGAACCCGCCCGCAGATGCAGGATATGGTCTGCGCCGAGATTTTCAACCAGCTCGACGACGGCCCGTATCGGGCCGTCGCCCGGCCGCAGCGCTTCAGGCCTGATGCCGATCCTGATCTCGGCACCGGCACAGCGCGCCAGTTCCGACCGCCCCTCGGCGGCAAACTCAACCCCGGCTGCCGCGCACACGACAGCAACCCCGCCCGTAGCCACGAGGCCGGCAAGAATATTGATCGGCGGCGAACCTATAAAGGATGCGACAAACAGGTTTGCCGGCCGGTCGTAAATATCCTGCGGGCTTCCCTCCTGCTGTATGATCCCCTTGTCGAAAACGATAATTTTCTGTCCCAGGGTCATGGCCTCGGTCTGGTCATGGGTTACGTATACGATGGTGCCCCCGATGCTGCGGTGCAGGCGGGCAAGCTCAAGCCGCATGCTGCTGCGCAGCTGCGCGTCCAGGTTTGACAGGGGTTCGTCAAACAGAAACAGGCTTGGCCTGCGAACCAGCGCCCTGCCGATGGCCACGCGCTGGCGCTGGCCGCCGGACAGCTGGGCGGGCTTGCGGTCAAGCAGTTGCTCAATCTCAAGCAGCGCCGCCGCCTGCCTGACCCGTGCGTCTGTTTCGCGGCGGGGCGTCTTGCGCACCGCCAGCGGAAACGCCATATTATCGTAGACGTTCAAATGCGGATAGAGGGCATAGCTTTGAAAGACCATGGCAATATCGCGGTCTTTGGGCTCCAGGCCGCCGACATCCCGACCGCCGATAAGAATGCGCCCCTCCTCCTGCGGCACGAGACCGGCGATCATGCGGAGAATAGTTGTTTTGCCGCAGCCTGACGGGCCCAGCAGGATGCAGAACTGCCCCTGCGCAACGTCAAAGGACACGCGGTTCACAACAGTTTTACCGCCATAGTTTTTTGTCAACGATTCTACTTTAAGCCCCGGCATGCGTCTATCCTTTCACCGCGCCTGCGGACAGGCCACGGATAATTTTTTTCTGGCAGAAAAAAACAAGCGCCACCAGCGGCACGGTTGCCATGGTCGATGCAGCGGCAATTTCGCCCCAGGGCATGGTATAGCGTCCCTGAAACAAGGCTATGCCCACGGGAAGGGTCTGGCAGTCCTGGCGGGTCATGATCAGCAAAGCAAAGAAGAATTCGTTCCAGGCATAGATGAAAACGAGTATCGCCGCGGTGAAAACGCCGGGCGCAGCAAGGGGCAGAATCACCCGCACGAGCGCCTGCATGCGGCTGCACCCGTCAACGCGCGCCGCGTCTTCCAGCTCCACGGGCAGATCCTTGAAAAAGCTTGCCAGTATCCAGACGCCCAGCGGCAGGGTAAGGGTCACATAGGGCAGCACCAGCCCGTGGTAGGTGTTGAGCCATCCCAGCTGCTGCAGCAGGGTCCAGACCGGCCCTGCGATTGAGATTTGCGGAAACATGGACACCAGCAGAAGTCCGGCCATGATCAGGTTTTTGCCCGGCATCCGCAGGCGGGCAAGGGCATAGCCTGCAAGCACGGCTATGCTCAGGCTAATCAGCGTGGTGGCTCCGGCAACGATAAGGCTGTTGCCCACATACAGCAACAGATTATAGCGGGTTATGGCGGCGCGGTAAAACTCCAGCGACAGCGCGGGCAGGATCTGCGGCGGGATGGCCGTTACCTGCAGCTGCGTTTTGAGCGACGTGTCCACAAGCCAGAGAAACGGCAGCAGGCTGGCAAGTACCACGCACAGCGTCGGCAAAAAAAAGACTATTCTGGCAAGAAATTTTTTTTGCATGGTGCGTCCATAAGCTTGATTGTCCGAGTCAGAATAATAGTTGGCCATAAGCTATTTCTGATTGTCTTTGTAATATTCAGGGTACAGTTTCTTTGCGCACTCCGGACATATGCCATGGGTAAACGATGCTTCAGTGCGATCACTGATATAGGTTTCCATCTGCACATACTCGCCCTTTTCAGTCCGAATCCGTTTGCAAGCAGCGCATATAGGCAACAGTCCCTCTAATCTTCGGACTTTCTTGCTTAACAATCTTTCCTGCAAAGCTACATGGGCGTAGAGCACCAAGACCGCACCCGCTATCAGGGCATTGAGCGCTGCTATCGAGAGCGATTGTGTTTCTTGCCAGGGAAAATGGAACCCGACTCTGGCTAAAGGCAGTATTACGGCCATGGCGTATGCCATGCGTTTTTGCTGACGCCAGGCGGCCATGCCGACCGGCAGCACATAGGCTATGGGAAAATGAATTGGTCTTCCGCTGATATAATCAAGCAACAAGATGATCACGGCAGCCAGAGGACACACAAGGCAAGGATGGTTCTGATACAGCTTGTCCGCGACGCGGATACTGTTTTTCAGCATCATATGCCCCTCCGTGCAGCACCGGGCAACATTTTTATATATAAAACCGACACGGCAAGGGTAACGCAAAACACCACGACCGATATCGCCGAGCCGTAGCCCATGAGGCCTTCGGAAAAAATTTTTTGATAGCCGTAGAACTGCAGCACACTGGTCGAGCCCCCGGGGCCGCCCTGGGTCATGACGAACACCAGGTCGAATATTCTGAAGGCGTCCATGGTCCTGAACAGCAGCGCGATGAGCAGGGCAGGCCGCAGCAGCGGCAGGGTTATGCGGCTGAACCGCTGCCAGGCTGTTGCGCCGTCGATGGCCGCTGCTTCATACAGCTCGTCGGGTATGGTCTGCAGGCCCGCCAGGATGATAAGCGCGGCAAAGCAGGAGGTTTTCCAGACATCAGCGGCAACCAGGGAGACAAAAGCGATCATGGGCTCGGCCAGCCAGGCGCGGTACTGCCCCGTGTCCGCGCCGAAGGCGATCAGGTTTGCAAGGCCGTAGTTGTCATTCATGATAAAGCGCCACATCTGCGCCGCCACGACCGTGGGCAGCGCCCAGGGTATCAGGACGGCGGCGCGCACCAGGCCACGGCCCCTGAAGTGACGGTTAATAATCAGGGCAATGCCCAGACCCGCCGCAACTTCCAAAATGGTCGAAGCAGCGACGAAGGCAAGCGTGTTTGCGAGGGCTTCGCGGGCGGCAGCGTCCTGCAGAAGCGCCCGGTAATTTTCAAACAGCACAAAGCGCTCCCTTCCCGGCAGGCTGAGGATAATGCGCTGCAGGCTCAGGTAAAACGAATAAAGGATGGGATAAAAAGCAAAAACAGCCACACAGACAAAGGCGGGGGCAAGCAGGCCCAGGCCGAACGCTGCCTCACTGTGGCCGGCAAAAAGATGCGCTTTTTTTGTGATGAAGGTTTTCACCGTGTCACTCCTCACGGGCAAGCTGCAGTATTTTTCCAATCCCCGCTGAAGCGCTGAGCGCCTCTGCGCGCAGGTCTGCCCCGGGGTCGGCAAGGACACGGCTGAAATAGCGCTGCAGGACATGCGACAGGCCGGGGTAGAGCGGACTGCGGGGCCGGGGCTGCGCGCCGAGAAACACGGCGCGCATAGCGGCAAACTGCGGGTACTTCCGAATGATGTCTGCGTCATCATACAGCGATGCGCGCGTCGGAGCAAGGCCCGCCCCGAGGGCCAGCAGTTTTTGCACCCTGCTGCTGGTCAGAAACCGTATAAAAGCCCAGGCAGCCTTTTTGTTGCGCGAATACCGGCTCATGCCCAGCTGCCACCCTCCTAGGGCTGCGCAGCTGGTTCCGCCGGAAAAATGCGGCAGCGCGGCAATGCCCACGCTGCCCGCGATCCGGGAGCGCTTCGGGTCATTGGCCACCTCCCAGGCATAGGGCCAGTTGCGGTGAAAGACCGTCCTGCCCTGAATAAACAGAGCAAGCGATTCAGGCTCCTCATAGGTCAGCACTCCCCTCGGGGCAACCCTTCCGATGATCTCATCGCGCACAAAGGCAACTGCTGCAAGGGCTGCCGGGCTGTCGATGGCAGGCCGCCCTTCCTGTTGATCTATGATTGCGCCCTGGTTGCCGAGGATATACTCGAGCATATTGCACACCAGCCCTTCGTACTGCTTGAACTGGCCGGAGAATCCGAACAGGTGCCGCCCCTGACGGGCTTCCCGAGCAACTATCAGGTGCGCCTGCCGAACCATCTCCGGCCAGGTGACGGGCGGATTGAGGCCGTAGCGGGCAAGCAGGTCGGCGCGGTAGTAGAACATGCCGCTGTCGATGAACAGGGGTACCCCGTAGAGGCTGCCTTCCCAAGTATTGGCCAGCAGAGCACCCTGTATGAATTCGTTTCTGTCGGGCTCCGGAAAAAAACGGTCAAGGGGTTCTGCCCAGCCGGCTGCGGCAAATTCAGGCGGCCAGATGACATCCATGAAAAAAATGTCCGTGTCGGAGCTTTTGTTTTTAAGCTTCTGGGTGAGCATGTCATGGAAGGCTGTTGAGGAGTGCGGCCCGATTTCCCGCACCACGCGCATGCCCGGATGTTCGGCCTCGAACAGGGCGATAATTTCGTCCCAGACCGCCGGCTGCCCCGGCTTCCAGGTGACGAAACGAAGAACACAGGACGGGCACTCCACGTCCGGTGCGCAGGTGGTGCACATGCATGCCGCCACAATGCAGCACCAGAGGCGGAAAGACCGCCATCGGATCTGTCCGGAACACCAGCAGGTGCGGCGAGCCGTCAGTGCCATGCTTCAGCAGCCTCCTGTTTGAACAATGCTCGGGGCAGCCCGGCTGCCCGCAAAATATTTTTATCCGCGCAGCGGCGCTTTCACTTCCGCACGCGTACGGGGCAGGCTGTCCGGATAGCGGTTCTGAATGAAGGCTATCAGCTGTTCGCGCACCTCGCAGCGCAGGTCCCAGGCTTTTGAAGAGTCCGCTGCGCTCATGAGCGCGCGCACCTCCATGGTCTGCTCCGAGGCGCCCGTTACCTGCACGCTGCAGATCCGTCCGTCCCACAGGGCTGAGCCGTTGAGCAGCTCCTGCAGCTTCTGCCTGATGTCCTGAACGGGTATGGTATAGTCGACATAGAGGTAAACCGTGCCCAGTATCTCGGCGCTGGTGCGCGTCCAGTTCTGAAAGGGCTTTTCCGTAAAATAGGTGATGGGCAGCACAAGCCGCCGCTGGTCCCAGATGCGCACCACGACATAGGTGAGGGTTAGCTCCTCTATCCAGCCCCACTCGTTTTCAACGATGACCACATCGTCCAGCCGGATTGGCTGCGTAATGGCAATCTGCAGGCCGGCAAAGAGCGTCCCGAGGCTGCGCTGGGCAGCAAAGCCGATAATGATGCCCGCGACGCCCGCAGATGCCAGTATGTTCATGCCCACCTGCCGGACCGTGTCAAAGGTCATGAGCATGGCCGAGCCGGCAATAATCCAGATGATGGAGATCAGCACGCGCTTGAGAACCCGTGTCTGGGTCTGCATTTTCCGGGCCGCAAGATTGTCTTGCGCCTTGACATCATATCTGTTCAGCAGGAGGTCCTCAAGCACCCAGGTCATTGCTTCCAGAAGCCAGGCAATACCGGCAATGGCCGCCAGGCCCAGGCCGTGCTTTATGGGGTTCCCGGCTGCTTCGGGCAGGGGCACGGCGGGAAAGGCGAACATGAGCGCAAAAACCGGCAGCAGGAGCCTGAGCGCATTGCGGCCGCGCCTGATCAGCGTGGGCAGGGCCGCCGATGCTGTTTGTTGTACTATGCGGTCAAGTATACGGAAAAGCAGGCCGTGGGCCGCAAGCCCGGCAAGCAGTGAGGCCGCCATGATCAGCAGCGGCAGGAGAAGGCTCTTTGTGTTCATTCATTTCTCCCGCTGAAAAATCACCGATGGTACGGTTAAAGAGCAGCTCAGTCGCCGCCATTATAGATAGTATAGCCTGAACAGCAGCTGTTTTTTAAGATTTTTGTCTGCAACATATGCTTCAGCCTTTTTGTAATGAGTGCCCGCACGGGCGGCGCCAAAAGCAAAAAACCGGCTGCGTCGGTTAGCAGGCCCGGCGTGATCAGCAGGGCTCCCGCCAGCAGAATCAGCAGGCCCTGGAGCAGCTCATCGGTCGGGGGGCTGCCCTGAGAAAGACCGGCCCTGATACGCTGCAGGCATGCCAACCCCGAGGCACGCACGGCCAGGGCCCCGGCTATGCCCGTGATGATGATAAGCAGCACCGTTTCCAGCGTACCGATGCTGCTGCCGAGACGGATGAGCAGGGCCAGCTCAAGGCACGGGACAACCGTAAACAGCAAAAAAAATTTCACTACCATGCCGGAGGCCTTTTATATAAAGGCTGCGAAGCCTGTTTTTATTGCATTCCCGCCTCTGCAAGGGGCAGTTTGATTTTTTGTTCAATCCAGTGGGGGTCAATCCATTCTTCAGGGTTGACAAAAAAACCCTGTATGGCAATACCAAAATGCAGATGATCCCCCAGTGCCAGGCCGGTTGAGCCCGTATGGGCGATGGTTTCGCCGGCCCTGACAAGGTCGCCTTTTTTTACAACGGCGGCAGACAAATGGGAATAGGTGCTGAAGAGGCCCTGGCCGTGGTCGAGAATCAGCGTGAGGCCGTAAATGCCCATCTGTTTGATTTCCGCGACCCTGCCGGCATTCGCTGCGGGAACCGCAGCCTGATCCAGGGACGCCAGATCGAGACCCAGATGCACGGAGCGTGAAATTTCTTTTTTATTCTGCACATAGCTGCGCTGGTCACCGAAAATCGCTCGGGTGCTGGCACGGGGAAGCGAAATAAATACGCCCTGCCACAGCTTTTTTGAGCTTACCTTTGAGCAGATGCGGCGGAATTCTTCTTCATTGCGGCTGCGCAGCACCGTATTAACGGCGATGAAGGTGTTGAGCTGCGAGGCCGAATAGAAAAATTCCGGAGAAAAAATCTGCGCCCTGGCCCCCAGCGACTGCAAAAAAGAATCTGTCAGGGCAATGGTGTCGCTGCGGAATTTTTTTAATTTTATTTCATAGGGGAAATGAGCTTGCGCTCTGTTGCCCGCCGGGTCCTGAACCTGCACTTCAAGGCCTGTATCTGCGGCATCAAGAGGAAGAGCAAAAAGAGCTTGATAGACGCCCTGCCGGTCCGGCACCGGGCAGCCGGAAAAAAAACGCGTGCCGACCAGTATGCCCTGTGAGGAAACCGGCTCTGAAATCCGGTAGAAGACAGTGCCTGACCCGCCCTGAT
>JAFGCP010000193.1 GCA_016932595.1 Deltaproteobacteria bacterium | reverse complement strand
GCGGGGGGGGGGGTGCGTAGTGATGGCAGATTATGTGCTTGGCATATGGGACGGACATGATTCGGGCGCGGCACTGGTGCAGGGCAACAGGGTTCTTGCCGCGATCAATGAGGAGCGCCTGACCCGGCGGAAGCTTGAAATACGGTTTCCGGAGCTTTCAATAAAGGCCTGCATGCAGATGGCAGGCCTTTCTCCCTCAGATATTAAAACCGTGGCAGTATCAACCGCCGACTTCGCAAAAACCCTTGCCCGCCTTATTCCTTCTACGAAGGAGGAGTATTATCTGATACGGCGCCGCAAAAAAGCCCCTGGCCTTATGTCAACGCTCAAGAAAAAGGCCAAGTACAGCATTACGGAAATCGGGCCGAGCGGGCTGACCCGCTCGCTGAGCACCTACTGCATAAATTCGGAGCTTTCCAGGCTCGGCTTCAGCAAGTACCGGACCCTGGTTGTCGACCATCACCTCTGCCATGCCGCCTCAGCAGCCTACTGGAGCGGCTTTGATCCATGTCTTGTTCTGACCGTGGACGGCATCGGCGACGGCCTGTCCGGCACGGTGAACCGGCTTGAAAATGGCCGGCTCAGCCGTCTTGCGCAGATACCGGGCAGGGATTCTCTTGGGATTTTTTTCGAACATGTGACCAATCTCATGAATATGCGGGAGCTTGAGGATGAGGGCAAAGTCATGGCCATTGCCAATTATGCCTACCCGATTCCCGATTCAGATAATCCCATGCTGGATCTTATCGCAATTGACGGCATGCAGGTGCGCAGCCGCTACGGATCGCAGCGTATGTACACGGAGCTCAGAAAGCTTTTATGGAAATACCCGTCAGAGCAGTTTGCCTATATGGCGCAGCGCACCCTTGAGGTGAAGGTGAGCCGGCTTGCTTCCAACTGCCTTCGCATAACCGGGCTGCGGCGCCTTGCCCTTGCCGGCGGGGTGTTTTCAAATATCAAGCTCAATATGCAGATCAGGCTTCTGCCTGAGGCTGACCAGTGCTGCGTTTTTCCCCATATGGGCGATGGCGGGCTTGCCCTTGGCGCTGCCTTTCAGGCAAACAATGAGCTGCATGGTGTTGCAGCCTATACCGCACCGGATGTGTACTGGGGCCTGTCCTATACCGATGAAGAGATGCTGACGGCAATCAGGCAGAGCGGGTACAGCTACAGCGCGCATGATGATATTGCCCTGACCACGGCGCAGCTTATCGCCGGCGGCAATATCGTGTTCTGGCTGCAGGGCGGCATGGAATACGGGCCGCGTTCGCTGGGCCGCCGCAGCATACTGGCCTTGCCGAATTCAACCCGCATTAAGGACCTTTTGAACCTGCGGCTTAAAATGCGCGTGTGGTATCAGCCCTTCTGCCCGTCCATGCTTGCCGAAGAAGCACCTGAGCTTCTGGAAAATCATGACGGCCTCATCAACCGTTTTATGACCATGGGCTATATGGTAAAACAGGATCGACGCAGCGATATGCAGGGCGTTATGAGCATCGACGGCAGCTGCAGGCCGCAGTTTGTAACCGATAATGAACCGCTGTACCGGCAGCTTTTGCAGGAGCTGAAAAAGCTTACCGGAACAGGAGTTGTTCTCAATACAAGCTTTAATGTTCATGGCGATCCGCTGGTATGTTCACCGCAGGACGCCCTTGAAACACTTAAAAAAACAAGTAATGACTATCTGGTCATGGGTAGGTATCTGGTGAAACGGGAGTAAAAAATCATGGAAGCTTGGAGTAAGAATGCAGCAATCGGAATCCGGAATAAAGAATGAGAAGTGTCAAACATCCACTGAGCGGCTGCATTTTTCAGTGCGGCTATACAAAAAAAATACAACAGATACTCAATGATATGCTTTGATTGCTGGAGGGATGCGGATATATGCTCAGGAAATATTTTTTGTTTATTGTCAGCGGTCTTGTGCTGCTTGCCGACTGTATCGCGCTGTATGCGTGGTGCTCTTCCTATCCATCCTTTACCCTGCGCGAACACTTGAAGCTTGTATCCCCCCTGTGCCTTGAAATTACTTTTTTCCTTATCCTGGCAACGGCATGCATGCTTATTGCCGGCGCAGTAAAAAATGGCAGCCTTCGGCATTTTCCCGGGCAGTTTGATAAAAAGATATGGCTCTGCCTCGGCTGCATCATGGCGGCAGGGTTTATTCTTGTTGTTTTTGTCGCGCCCCGGGAGCACCGTATTTTTTATGACGAAGATATTTATGTGAATATCGGTCAGACTATCGCTATGACCAAAGGGTCGGATTCCCGTTATGAAACAGGGCTCGGCCATATGCTGAGCACCTCGGCACGCCGCATCATCGGTCAGACCGGCATGTGCAATGACGGCAGGAATGAATATGGCGACTATACGTGTTTCCGCCTTGAGTATAACAAGGAGCCCAATGGGTGGCCCTATCTGCTGAGCATTGTTTTTCGCCTGTTCGGAGTCAGCGAGCAGGCAGCATTTTTTGCCACCAATGCCCTGTTTCTGGTTGCGATTCTTGCTGTTTTTTTCAGCAGCTGGCTGCTTTTTTATGATGCCCGGGCAGCTCTTTTTTCAGCGCTCATTTTCGCGCTTACCCCCCAGGTGCTCATCTGGTGCAATACGGTGGCCGTTGAGCCCAGCGCAGCCTGCATGGCTGCTTTTGCCGTCTTGTCAGCACTGTATTATCTGCGCGCCGGATCTGCACCCGCACTTTATTTTTTCTTTTTTGTCACTGCCTTTGCTGTTCAGTTCAGGCCTGAATCGGCCATGATCTGCGCTGTTTCCGCCACCCTTATCCTCTGCCTTAAGCCCTCGGAATTGAAGCAGGGAAGACTGTGGCTTGCTGTGGCGGTGTTTATGGCCCTGATGATACCGCATCTCACGCACCTGTTCTCTGTCAAGGATTTCGACTGGGGAGGTTCCGGGCCTAAGTTTGCATGGTCGTACTTCTGGGGCGGCAATTTCAGGGTCAATTCCCTGTTTTATTTTATGAACATGCGCTTTCCGCTTTTCTTCGCCGTGCTGTTTTTTCTTGGTTTGGCAATGAAATCTCCCGCCGCCGGATCGCGGCAGTGGCGTGAGAAGGCCGGAATCCTTGTCTGGTTTCTGCTGTTCTGGGGAATTTTTTGCTTTTTTTATGCGGGCAGCTATAATTATGGCGCTGATGTTCGCTTTTCGGTACTCTCTGCTGCTCCGATAGCACTGCTTGCCGGCAGCGGCGCAGCATGCTTAACGGCCTGGCTTGGCAAACGGGTCGGCAGAGCTTGTATCTACATTCCTGCGGCCCTGATTGTTTTCAATTTCTTATCTTTTATGCCCTATATCCGCGCCATCACGCAGGAGGCCTGGGCAGCCCGCGCCGACCATCGCTATGCTCAGGAAATGCTTAAATTTCTGCCCGAGGATTCTGTTGTGCTGACCCATAATCCCAATATGTTTCTTGCCTGGGGCAGAAATGCCGCGCAGGCATCTCTTGCAACAGAGCACAGGCCCTATTTCAACGATTTATTCAACAGGTACAAGGACGGAGTCTATTTTCACTTTAATTTCTGGTGCAATGTTGATGATCCTCTCCAAAAATCGTTTTGCCAAAATATACTTACAACCTTTAAGTGCACACAGGTTGCAGAGTACCGCGAAAAAAATTACCGCTATGCGCTGTACAAGGTTGAGAAATAAGAGAAGTGAATAGAAACCGAGGTGTGGTGGAGAAAAAAGCCGGGCAGGGAGCCCGGCTTTTTGCCGCATCACTTTATGGGGTTTTTTTGGAAAAGCTCAAACGCATGCAGGATGATTGATGCGGCCTGATCAACACTGATGCGGTCCATGCAAATGCCAAGATCGAATTGATCCGCAGAGTATTTGATATTTATCGTGCGGGCAAGCTCCTTCATGAAGCCGTCGCTTTGATGGTCGGCATCTTTGATTTTTTCCTCAGCAGCCTTTTTGTCCAGCCCGTCAAAGGTCATCAGGTTTTTTATGCGGGTTTCCATCGATGCTTTGATGCTTACGCGAAATGCCGCGGGAAGCAGCAGGTTGACGCCCCTGCCCACAAATATCGCATCATTCTGGGCTATGGTGAGTATGGCCTTCGGCAGCAGATGATGATAGGTCTGTGTCGGTATTTTGCCGAAAAAGTCGCCGATCAGCGTTTCAATAACGCCCTTTGTCCTCTCATCGAGGGTTTCAAATAAGCGGGCATGATAGTTGGCTCCCGACTGGCTGGCCAGCACATCGAGGATTTCACGGCCCCATACCATGCAGCCGAGTTTTTCGCCGATTTTGTCTGCTATCATCCGACCGCCTGCGCCGATCTGCCGCGAGATGGTTATGAGTTTTTTGGGTTCTTTTGGTGCTGGTTTGGTTTTCAGCTGATGTCCATCGGATTCATATTTCGCTATAGCCTGCTCAATGTACTTGCTGGGGATTGTAATGTCCATCTGTCTTTCCTCGTTTCCGGATCTGGTGGTTGTTCAGGGTGCTTCTAGCGCAATTATTTTTTCTAGAAACATAGCACAATCGGCAGTCTTAAAAAACTAAAAAGTAGCCTGTGCGCACATGAAGGAGTTCCGCTTCTCCTATTGGTTCATTGTCTATGGCAGTGCGGATGAAGCTGTGGTATAGTCTGGTCCGTATGAAAAAAAAACACGCTTCTATGACTGTTCAGGGTACAGCGGGACTTTGCGGTTTGGCGCTCGTTGCTTTTTTTATTGCATCACGGATAGTATTTTATTTTTTCGGCGGACTTTATATTGTTAAGCCCATCGGTTTTGCCCTGCAATATCTTGACCCACGGCTCCTGCAGCATGATCTGCTGCAAAGCCTGTTGTATCAGCACAGCCAGCCGCCCCTGTTTAATTTTTTTTTGGGGCTGGTACTGAAGCTCTCAGCCGACCCCTCGATAAGCTTTCAGCTTTTGTATCAAACAGCTGGTCTTCTAGCCCTGCTTGCCCTCTATGGCCTGCTCAGAGCAGTTCGGCTGCCCTCCGCAGCAGCCCTTATCGTTGCTGCTTTTTTTATCCTTAACCCGACTGTTATACTCTACGAGCATTTACTGTATTATACCTATATCGAGGGCGTGTTTATTCTTTTTGCGGCGTTTTGCCTGCTTGAGTGGTTCAGCACCCGGCAGGCGCTGTGGGCATGCGCCTTCTGGCTCATGCTTGCCTGTCTCGGGGGCATCCGGTCTCTTTTTCATCCGATTTTTTTTCTTGTTCTCTCCGGCATTTTCGGGCTGTATATGTTTTTAAAAATGGGCCAGCGCAGACAGGCACTGGTATTTTGTGCAGCTTCGCTTATTGCCATTGCGCCACTTGGGCTGCTGTGCGCAAAGAATTATGCGGTGTTTGGTTTTTTCGGCACGTCCTCCTGGGATGGCATGAGCCTGTGGACCAAGGCTTGCGGCTATGGACCGGATGAGCTGGAGCACCTGCACCGGCGAGGCGTCATCAGCAGCCTTGCCGTGCAGGCGGAGCTTGAGGCATTCAGAGCGCTTGATCAGTATGCGGACGGAAAAAAACTTATCGCGGCAGCCTGCCATCATCCAGCTGACTGCGAGCCGTTTAAAACAACGGGCCGGCCGAACTTCAACCATACCGGCTATATCAGGCTGTCGCGGCAGCTCTGGAAAGATTCCCTGTCTATCATTAGAGACGATCCGGGCCGCTTTGCCTTTCAGACACTGGGGGCCTATAGCCTGACCCTGTGGTATGCCTCTGACTCGGTGCATGCCCTTTTTAAAAGCAATATGGAAATACTTGCGCCCCTTGAAGCGGCATACAGATACCTGTATTTTGGTTTTCTCGGCGTCCAGAACCGTCATTCCGATGCACGCATGTGGCTGCGTACCGGTTGCGTGAGTCTGCTGTTTCTTGTTTTTAACACGGGGGCTATTGTGCAGGTTTTTCGCGCAAGGAGCGGCAGGGATAGTGCCATTGCCGGGCTGTGTCTTTTCTGCATGCTCATCCATGCCTATACGATTGCCGTATCCTCAATCATTGAATTTGGCGAGAACAACCGCTTCCGCTTCCCGGTCGACGGAGCCTTTCTGGTGCTTATGGCTGGCTGCCTTACGGCATTTTTCCCTTCGCGCCGGGGCAGAGGGGTTGCTGACAGCATGAACTGCTGAGGGCTGCAGCATATATCGGAACCCCAGCATGCTGTGAAGCAGTGGGCTTGGGGATATCTTTACGATACCCTGAGGCTTACTGCCCGACCGTGTGGTCTATGGGCTTGCCGGTGCGGTAGGCTATGCTTTTCATGGTGGCAACAATGGTCCGCTTGCCCTGCTGGTCCATGGAAACTTTGAACAAATAGGCGCCTGTACGCCGTGAGGCGGACAGCTTTTCCCCCTCGACAATAAGAAGCGTTCCCGGTTCAGGGCCTGCATGGTAGGTGATGGAGCAGTCAAGGGCAACGGCAAGATTATTGCTGTTATTGGCCAGGACTGAAAAAGCGGCATCGGCCAGGGCATAGATAGCCCCGCCATGCACCCGGCTGAACCAGTTGAGCATGTCATCGCGCAGCTGCATGTGCATGCGGATGGTGCCATGCGTCAGCTCGTCAAGCACGATGCCAAGGCTGCGGGCATAGTTGTCATGGGCAAAGCGTTGCCGTGCAATGTCGAGGTGCTCGTGCATAGACCCAGCTAGCGTTTGTCTTTTTTGCCTTCGCGGGCTTTGAGAAGCGCTGCGCCAAGAGCGCCAAGGGATGCCTGTTTCACGGATGGCTGCGCTTCCATATACTGCCTGAAATCCTCTCCCTGCTGCTCCTGCGGCGTTGCTGCGGCAAGGCCGAGCGAGAGGCGCCTGTTTTCGCTATCCATCTTCAGCACCCGCACTTCGACAGTCTGGCCTTCGGCGAGCACGTCGCGGGGATGGTTGATGCGCTTGCCCTGGCCGAGCTGCGAAATATGAATAAGCCCGTCGATGCCCGGCGCAAGGCTGACAAAAGCCCCGAATTGAGCAAGGCGCACCACCGTGCCGCTATGGCAGGATTCTTCAGGATACTGATTGTGCAGCTGCGTCCAGGGGTCGGGCAGGAGCGCCTTCAGGCTGAAGGAGAATTTATTTTTTTCCCAGTCAAGATCCATGATTTTCACCTCGACTTCCTGGCCCGGCAGCAGCACGCTGCTGAGATCCTCGACGCGGCTCCAGCCTACTTCTGAAATGGGCAGGAGGCCCTCTATGCCGCCGATATCGACAAATGCGCCGAAGGGCCGCAAAGAGGTGACGGTGCCTTTGACGGTCATATCTTTTTTTAGTGTTTTTTTCAGTTCCTGCCGGAGCTGCTCGCGCTCCTCTTCAAGCATTTTTCTATTTGACAGAACCAGCGACTTGCCGTTGTCGCGGTATTCGGTGATTTTAAACAGCAATTTTTTGCCTATAAAGTCCTGCGGATCCTCGGTGCGGCGCAGGCCCATCTGCGAGTAGGGGCAGAAGCCGCGAATCGTGCCTGCGATTTTTATTTCATACCCGCCCTTGATTTCCTTTTCAGCCACGCCCTCAACAGGGATATGGTTGTGAAATGCTTCTTCCAGATACTGATTGCCCGCAGCGCCGCCATGCAGCTTAATGGTAAAGAGCTTTTCATTGTGTGCGGATGACAGGAAATAAGCGCTGATTGTATCGCCTTCGGCAGCAGTCAGATTGCCGTCTGCGTCGAGCAGCTCTTTTTTGTCGAGATAGCCTTCGCTTTTGCCGCCAAGGTCAAGAAATACCCATTCATCGGTTATCTTAACGATGACTGCTTCGACCTTCTGTCCGGGCTCGAGGCGTTTGGGTTTTTTAAAGCTTTGCTCAAACAGTTCGGCAAAGCTTGCGCCGTCGGTTTCTTCTTTTGTGTTTTCTTCGTTCATGGCTTTTCTTTATGTTTTAAAAGGTTTCAGCATCTGGCCCATCGCGGAAAATATCGATGATTTTTATCAGACGGTCGGGCTCATACCATTTTTCGAACAGATGCGCGATGTGATTGCGGTACTGCATCAGCACATCCTGCCGCACAACAGTATAGGTTTTTTTGCCTTCATTGCGCACCAGGAGACGCCTTTTCTGGTGCAGGTCAAAATGGTCGTAGGCAGACTGAATAATCTGCCTTGTCGTGAGCTTCTCCACGTGCCGTATATCGGCTCCGATTTTTTTCAGCGCATTGACGGTTTTTTCTACCCGCCTGAAAAGCTCGGCCTCGGTGAGGGTGGTTCTGTCATGAAATGCGTAGCCGATGATCTGCGTGGGGAAGACCGTCTGAAGCTGCCCCACTTTTTTTCGTATATCGTCATGGAGCCGTATTTTAAAATCCATGCTTTTGCGAAGGGGCTCGGGATCGCCGAACTTGATCACGACGCGGTTTCTCTGATGCTGATACAGCCAGTGCGTATAGTTGAAGAAATAGTCGGCAAAGTAAACAAAACGCTTCGTGAATTTGTTCGACTTCATTTTTTCAAGCGTTTTAAAGGACTGGTCTTCAACGACCCGCTCATAGGAAACATTGACCGGCACAATCTGAATTGCGCGCTCTGATTTTTTGTTGATGTCGCGCAGCAGCTTGAAGATAAGCGGAGTAAACTCCAGCAGTTTGCCTGAATAGCTTCTGCCGTATTTGACTTTTTTATCTGGTGTTTTCAGGTATTCGGGGAATATGAGTATGTCGCGGGCCTCAATATCGATAAGATGCTTCATGTAGGCGATATACACATCTTTGGCAAGGGTGGAATCAATGATGACCGGCTCGCGCCGCTTGAGCCCGATAGCAGGGAGCAGCTTTTTAAACAGCGGGTCGTTCCAGAACGGGTCCAGGATCCTGAAGATGCTGTTTGCAAGCCAGTGGTCTGAGTATATGCGCGCCTGGTCGCGGAAAACTTTGAATGCTCCGTGATGCCTGAGCACCGGATCAAGGGGGCCGATAAACAGGTTGTCGCCGGCCTGAATAGCAGATATCATATCCGCTCCGCCGAAGATGCGCTGGATTTCCTGCCAGTCAAATTCGCTCAGATGCCGGGCTATATAAATGTTGATCGTTTTTGCGCCCTGCCTTGTCTCATCGCGGCGCTGCCGGATGAGCCTGTCGAGGCCGATCACTTCAACACTTGAAAAAAGCAGCCGGGAAATAAAACTGGCAACAAGGTATTCGGGCCGGTAACTTTTATTCTTCAGGTGGTGGTCGACATATTTGAAATATTTTGCAATTGAATCTTCCATGACCATTATGATGTTCAGGTTGTTTGCCGTGTAAAATAGACAGGGCCGCAGTTGCGGCCCTGTCTATAAAAGTATACCATGGAAGGTGCATTGGCAAGCATATTTTAACAGCATATTTTGCAGCTTGATTTGCAGGTGCAATTAACCGGCGTTTTTGGTTTTTTTAAGCAAAAACAGGTGCATGGTTTGCAGTTGTCGCAGGTGTTGCGACGTGGTATAGTACGGTATGATTTCTTTTATGCAGAAAACCGTCGTGCAGATAAATGAAGAGGTCAAAAGCGGCGGCAGTGTGGTGGTAACAGCCGCTCCCGATCCGCAGTCCGCACCCGCAGCGCCTGCTGCTGTCGATATGGTAACAAGCGCCACTTTTGCCAAGAATGTATATCTTCCCCCCATGCCGCTCATGTTTCCGCCCCAGCCGAAAAAAGACTAATCACAAGCGCTTCGGCGTACATTTTGAAAGAGGTGCATTATGTCTGAGGCCGATCTCTTTGAAAAGTTCTTTCAGTCGAAGTCTTTTGCCGTTGTCGGAGCTGCAAAAAACCGCGACAAGTACGGTAATAAGGTGCTGCGCTGCTATATGCAGCATGACCTTGAGGTATATCCCGTAAATCTCCGTGCCGGCGAAATAGAAGGGCTTACCTGCTTTGCAACCGTTCAAAATCTTCCTGACGGGGTGCAGAGCATTTCCGTCATTACGCCCCCGCCGGTCACCGAGCAGATCGTCAGGGATGCCATTGCCAGAGGGATAAAAAATATCTGGATGCAGCCGGGCGCAGAAAGCCCGCTGGCAATTGAGCAGTGCAGGGAAGGGGGCGTCAATTACAGCGCTGATGGAAGCTGCGTACTGGTGCATCTGGGGTTTGACAACAGCTGGACGCCGACTTAAAAAAGATTCTCAGTATTAAGCTTTAATTGTCCACAATTACTTTTGTTTTATTTTTTTAATTTCACTAACTAAGTTTGGATAATCTTAAAAAATGAACTACCCTGCTGCAAGCGGACGTGGGATTAAGAGTTTTTTACTATAGGTCATTCAGGGAAAACTGCGGGAAATTGACCCGTAGCGATTAATCTGACAAAACAAAAACTTCTTTTGGTAACATCGAATAATTAATAAATAATCCACAGTCAACATGAGAGCCGTAGTGTGGAGTTTTTATCAGTCAATCAAGACCCCAAGATATTGTGTTTAAAAAATGCGACCGAAGCAACATGTCTCAACCTATTAATTGACTATTGAAGCCCCCTTGTCCTCCTCAAAAACAATGATGATCCCGCAAAGGCATCGTGGCCTTTCGACCTGAAGCGCGACGGCTTTGTGCTGGGCGAAGGATCAGCCGTTTTGATTCTTGAAGATCTCGAGCATGCGCGCAAGCGCGGCTGCCATAGAGCTTGCCATGAGCGTACAGACGATCAACAGGCAGGTGATACCTCCGACGATCAACTATGAAAATCCCGATCCGGTCTGTGACCTTGACTATGTGCTCAATGAGTTTCGCTTGAAGAAAGTCGAGACCATTCTTTCCAATTCATTCGCCTTCGGCGGCCAGAATTCATCCGTGCTTGTTAGGAAGTTCGTATGAATCGCACAATTTCTGCCGCTGCATGATTCTCAAAATATAAAAACTCTGAAAACGGTTATGATCTTTAAAGCGAGCCGTTATTCATGCTGAAGAATCAGATAATTCTCGGGCTGCTGTCTTCAGTTACTGGTTTATTCATGAATGTTTCCTGATTACTTACAGAGAGAGCATTAAAAAAATTTTCTAAATGATGATCCGCTTTTCGCGTATAATTATTCATCAGCGTCATAGACCAGCCAGATTGGATGCTACCATTTAGAACAGCCCTCTTAATGCGGAACTGCTCCGTCCGGCGGGAATAAAACAAGGCGGAATAGCGGGAATCTTTTCTTTACTGCTTGGTTGAAATATAGTCTACGACAGCGGCGGAGGCGAAAAAATATCCATAAAGTGAAAAGTTATTCATGCTTTCATGGACGGCCCTATTTTCTTTACCTTTGCTTCCTGCTGTAATGAAATTTCAATTTGAACTTTCAAATTGCTTTAATTTTATTATTATTATATTGTATAATAATAGAGTTTCTTCAGTGTCCTCATTTCACCCTTTTTTTTGTGGAGGTTTTATGAAAAAATTGGTGTCCTTGTTTTTTTTACTTATGCTGGTTGTGAACCTTGGCTGTATTGATAAAGAAAAAATCGGCATTTTGCTCATTGACGCGGGAACGCCTGAGGGAAATGATCTGCGGTTCTATACGGATTTTTTTGGAGGAAGCAAAGATGTTTTCTTTCCGGGATGGTTTTCCGGAGGCCCTTTTGAGGGTAGCGAATGTTATACAGTTATTCACTATGCAGATGAAGCAGAAGCTGCCGTTTGCAATGTAGCAGAAGGAACTCCTATTGATGCTTTCTGTAATGAGTACACAGGAAATTATCCGGTATTCTCGCTTGATGATGTTGGACCAGAGGGCGATAACAGTTTTGCTGCAGATTGCTATACCTTTGGACCTGGTGTGTTCCCGATTGCTTTCTATGTTTTGCGGGCGGGCAGCACCGTTGATCCATCAACCCAAGAAATGATTCCCGGACCCGTTGTCAATGACCCTGATGCCGCAGGTGTTGGGGTTCCCGACTTCTTCGAAATAAGCACATTTAATCGCATGCAATGGCTTTTCACATTACCTGAACAGAAAGACCCTCATCGAAAAATCGCTCTAAAGTTCTTTTATGGCAACGAGGCTCCTGGTTATGAAGCTGATTGGCCTGAATTGTCGAATATAAAAGACCAGCTCACCAGGAGGCTTCCCGGATACCGATTGGCATTTCGTTATGGATGGGAGGGATATATGGAAAATCTGGATGCCTACGGTAATCCTCAAGAGTTCAGCGACAGCACTGAAACTGCAATCAAGGAGCTTATAAACAAGGAAAAGGTAAGCCGCATTGTGGTCGTTTATGTAAATGCTGCCTTTAATAACTATGCTCCTTATGGTCATGAATGGCTTGATGAGAAGGGTGAAGGTGTAAGTGCCCTACCTGACAAAACGTACAAGGAATGTATTGAAGACATTGATGACGGAAAGGGCCCCGCTACGCAGGACACGCTTGACCAGTATCTTTTGTATAAGCCATTTGAGAAGCACTGGCAGCATGTGTACCCTCTCGCTGCAGAGTTGATAAAGAAATACGACCCTGAGATGCCCGTTTCTTTCGCTCCGGCTTTCGGCAAATATGACGAATATTATAGAGCAGGCCTGGAGACCGTTAAGTATGCCATTAAAAAATATAAGATCCCTGTAACAGCATCATTAAAGATTATAGTGACCCACCATGGTTATTATAGCGCTTACCTCAATGCCCAGGACTGCGATGCCTATTTCAGAATAACTGATGAAATCATGGCCAGGGCTGTTGAGAAGATAAAAAGCGGGCTCGCCTGGCCGGGAAAGCTTGAAGTGGTTTCCGCAGGCGTTGAATTTGCTGAAGGTACCTATGATGGCGCAACTGCAGCGAATCCGACAGGTAAGGTTACTAGCGCCGGCGAGGTGCTTGATGCCTCGATAAACGGCAAGTATGTCAATGCCCTGGGTAAGGTCATTGATAATGGGATGGATAATTTTGATTACATCATTGTCAACCCCTATGGAAGGACAGAATCGCAGGATAGCGTTTATGGCATACGGGAGGAAACACATGGAGATTTTGTTTACACTTCTATGGGTTACCGCCGCGACAAAAATGATAAGTACGGCCAGGGTTGGGATGCAAATGGTATAGATAGTGATTTTTATTCTCTGCGCACCTTTGATGCAACAGGTTGGCCAAGTCATCCCGGCTGCCTGGAAGATTCTGCTACCTGCAAGAACAATCAAGCAGTTTATAAGGGCAGCGCCGAGAAACCTTCCACAGTCATTGTGTGCGGTTCAATACCTGCTAACCCAAAGAGAGCAGGTAGAAACCTCATGGTACAGGCGAGCGTCAAAGCCATTATTGAGGCAGTGAAAAATCCAAACTCGCGTGGGGTTAATTAGCGTATTCCTCAACTTTGTTTCGATTGAGAAGAAAATTCATGCAGTATATATGGGGGATACAGCAAAAAATATTAAAGCTCTACCGGGAGCTAATCATTAAATCCAGATAAGGAGGTCTTTATGGGTCAGCGCATTTTAACGGCACTTGCTTTGGTTTCAATAGCGGTACTTTTGCCTGCATGCTTTGAAAAGGAAATGGAGTTTCTGAGTGATAAAATAGAAATAGCTGCCAATCCCAATCTTGCCGAATGGATACCGCGACTCGCCTATAATTCGCAAGACGATGAGTTTCTTGTTGTCTGGTCTGAGCAAGGCGTGCGGGATCAAGGCGAAAGTTCAAAGTACGCCATTTTTGCCCAAAGGTTATCCTCAAGCGGAGAGAAAAAGGGGACAACCTTCAGCCCAGCAGGCCCACCTGTTAGCAATATTATCCTGATACCAACACCTGAATATAATAAGTTTACTAATCAATTTCTGATGGCCTATACGATGGCCCAAAATGTCACTGGCTTTGACGAACTTGCCTCAATATTTGACAGCAAAGGTGAAATGGTCAAACAGCCATTCCCCATTGCGGCAAAGCCTAAAAGCCAGATGCACTCCAGGGTAGCCTTTAACAGCAAGAAACGCCAGTTTTTTGTTACTTATAACAGCAGTGAAGACAGTTCTGTTGCCAGTCCTGATATAAAAGGCGTTATTATAGATGAAGCAGGAACACCGGTAGGAGATGAACTGATTATCAATAATGTTGCAGGGGACGAGTACAATCCCTTCATAGCCTATAACCCAAAAAATGACACCTATCTAGTTAACTGGGAAGATTTTAGGAACGTCCCTACTTGGGAGCAAAACGGGGAGATCTACGGCGCTTTGCTTGATGGCGATGGCAACGTGCTGGTCAATGACATTCCTATGATTGATGATTTTGGTACGGTTGATGAAGGCGACCAACGGCACAATGAGATTGCATACAATCCGCATCGAAACGAGTTTTTCGTCTCCTGGACTGATATGGCACCATCCCTCGACAATGTCGGCATACGTGGTCGGTTCATATCCGCAGACGGGAAAATTACCGGTGAGGTTTTCACCATCGCTGACGCAGCGGGGCCACAGATATATCCCCATGCCGTCTATGTTCCATCTGTAAAAAAATATTTTATTATATGGGAAGATGGCAGAAACGAAGACGACCCAAGCCTTCACTGGCGCAGCGCAACCAACCTGGATATCTATGGTAAATGGATGAGTTCGGACGGCAAGACGTTCAGCGAAGAAATAGTATTCTGCGACGATCCGGGTGTACAGCGATATTCTTCACTTAGCTATGCTAAAAAAAGCAACCGGCTGCTGGTTGCCTGGCAGGATATTATTGATGAAGACCTCTCCTTAGGGGAAACAGACAATCAATCAGGGCAGCACATTAAAGAAAAGGGCGGAAATGTGTATGCCATCGTCTATGGTTCTCCCTGAGCTTTATAATGGCCGGGAGCCCTATTCTAAGTAGTAAACAGTAAACTTCATGAGAGTAAGCTTTTTAAAGCGGAGCCGACCCCGGCTTCGCTTTTTTTATATATGGGTTTCATGTTATAATTACGAAAAATCATACGCATGTAGCACCTTTATTTTCAGTAAAGATGTTAAATTATTTGCATACTAGTTTTGGTAATCTTGCGTTTTCGGGGTTAGTCATTTATCCAACATGAGAGCCGTAGTGTGGAGTTTTTGGCTGGGTAAGCATTGGCACAATATATTGCGGTCAGCACATTACCTGCCCTGATTATTTTCACACCAAAGCATTTTAGTGCTCATAAACTACACGACAGTGTTAGATGGTTTTTAACCTTTAATGATAGAAACTATCAAATAACATTTGACCCGAGTTATTCTATGAAATATGACTAGGAGTACTGTTCCAAGGGGGTAGTTT
>JAFGCP010000192.1 GCA_016932595.1 Deltaproteobacteria bacterium | reverse complement strand
GGCCGTGTTTGACGGCGCCGACGTTATCGTTCACGCCGAGCCCGATGAACCCGGCCCGGCAGGCATGGCTGAGACTGCTTTTCAGCTGGCGCAGATGCGGGGTATCAACATCCACGACCTGCAGGTGCACCGGGTAGGCGCCGGCCTGCAGATGGACATGCATCTTGAATGGCCGTTTGAAACAACGCTCGGAGAAGCTCACCGGGCCGCAACCGAGCTGGAACAGCAGTTGCAGAACCAATTTCCCGAACTGTCTATCGTT
Source organism: Deltaproteobacteria bacterium (assembly GCA_016932595.1). Taxonomy (GTDB): domain Bacteria; phylum Desulfobacterota; class WTBG01; order CAIYCZ01; family CAIRTM01; genus CAIWCT01. Next base: position 8,431 of record JAFGCP010000192.1, on the reverse strand, counting down.
CATTCGCATCTTGAAAGCAGCTGTATCGAATGCAGCATCGGAAGGAGAGATGTAACCGGCGCCTGCCCCGATGAGGCAGCCGCCATCCTCCGCGAGGCAGGGTTGGTTTCAGGCGTGCATGCCGTTGCCCATCTTCTGATTGCGGAGAGTGACGGCCGCTGGCATATCAGCCTCACCTGCATGCTGGATCCCGGTATGCCGCTGCGTGAAGCTCACCTGGCTGCAACAGAGGTTGAAGCCCGTATCAATGCTTTTTCAAAGCGTATCTGTTCGGTGATCGTGCATACCGAACCGGTTGCGTGAGCTGCCTCCGGCTGTACTACTTGCTCCGTTCCACGAAAGGATCGCCCCTGCAGATGGCTCATGACCCTCCACTGCTGAAACAGATCATTGCTGCACTGTGCGCCGTGCCGGACACTGCCATGCGCTCGCATATACTTGCCGAAAAGCTGCAGGCCCTTCCGGCTCATCAGGCGGCCGAGCTTCTGCAGCGTATCATTATCGGAGCTTCCAGGCGCAAGGGCCCGTATTGTCTGGCACTGGATGCGCTGAGCGTGCCGTTTCTTACGCAGCGCATGGGCAATCCCTTTATGAGCGATGTATATACCGCAGCCAGCGAGCAGGGGTTTGAGGAGCTGATAAGCCTGCTGTCACGCCCTGAGGCCAGCAGGACCGCAGACCAGGAAGCGGGTCCGCAGGAGGATCTGCCGGCAGGCGTTCGTATGTCGCGGGCAAAGACGCTGAACCGCAGTGAGCTTGCGCGCATGTTTGCCGATACCGACCCCCGGGTCATTCGCGTGCTTCTCCAGAACCCCGCCCTGACAGAGTCAGATGTGCTGAAGCTGTGCTCCCGCCGGCCGGCAAGGGCTGATGTGCAGCGCGAGGTGTTCATCTGCAAAAAATGGTTTGCCCGCTACAGTGTTAAAAAGTCCCTTGTGTTTAACCCCTATACGCCAACCGATATCGGGCTTAAAATCATACATTTTTTAATGGTGCAGGACGTGCTCCTTGTCGCCAAGTCTCTTGATCTGCATCCTGCCCTGCGTGAAATAGCGCGGCAGATTCTGCAGGCGCAAAATTTTCCCGTCTGTGATGCCGGCGACGAACTTCCGCCCGGTGCGGAATAGCCGTTTTTGCCGAACAGTTTCATGCTGTTTATTGTAAAATACACCTGCTTTGTTCCCGTATTTGCCGCAGCGGCTTTGAAGTGACAAAATTGTTTTATTGCTGTGTTAGAATTTTATGCGGGACTCCGGCAATGGCATACGTTACCTCAATATCGAGACACAGGGGGAATCCCCGGTTTTTTTTATTAAAAGTCCGGATGAGCAGTATAAAATTGCAGTACGGCGTGTTTAACCTTTTGAGAAGACTGTATAAGACACAGCATGAGACTTGAATCACTGCACGAAGAGACGGATGAGAAGCTTATGAAAGCCGTTGCCGGAAAGCATACCGGGGCTTTGCGTGAGCTTATGCGCAGGCATGAGGCACGGGTGCGCCGTCTTGCATTCCGTTTTACCGGCAGCGATGATGCGGCCTGCGAGCTTGTGCAGGATGTATTTTTTAAAGTGTATACCTCCGCAGCCTCGTATAGCCCGCAGGCGCGGTTTACAACATGGCTGTACCGCATAACGGCAAATCATTGCCTGAATTATATTCGCGACAGCAGGCGGGAGCCCCTTCAACAGCGCAATCAGCCAATTGATGAGGCCGGGCATGGGCTAACGGATGATTGCGCCATGGAGGGACAGCTGACCTGTCTTGAAAAAAAGGAGCAGGCCGCCAGGGTCAGAAGTGCCGTTGACGGCCTTCCCGAGCGGCAGCGCATGGCCATACTGCTGCTGCGGTTCGAGGAGCTGAGCTACCGGGACGCTGCCTCTGCGCTGAACTGCTCGGTATCCGCCCTCGAGGCGCTGGTGCACCGGGGGCTTGAAACATTGAAAAAGCAACTTTCCGACAGTGTATAAAGGTGAATGCCATGGGATGCAGGAGCATACACAAGAAACTGCCGCAGTATGTGCAGGGGCTGCTTTCAGCCGCAGATGCCCGTCTCGTTGATGACCATATACTGGCATGCCCCGCCTGCCGGGACGAATTGGCATCCCTGCGAAAAATATGGCATGCCCTTGACAGCCTGCCTGCTCCTGCTGCAGCCGCAAGCATGGCTCCGGAGGTGCTCCTGCGCATTGAAGACTATGAGCGGAAGCGCTCAGGCCCCTTCAGATCATGGCTGGCGGCGCTTAAACCGTCTTTTGCCGGAGCCGCTGCCGCCATAATGCTTGCAGGGTTTGTATCAGGCGCGCTTCTATCATCAGCGTATTATCCTGATACCGGCCAGGCGCAAACTGACCCCGACTCGGCCTATGCCGAGATTCTGTCGGATGCACCGCCGGCCTCATTTTTTGATATGTACCTGCAGAGCGCGGGTCAAAACAGCCAGGAGAATGCCTTATGACCTCAGCATGGTGGAAAGCATTAATAATCATATCCCTCGGATTCAACTGCATTATTGCAGGGGCCATTGCCTACCGTTTTCTGTGGGGCAGGCCCCTTGATCAGTTTTTCGGCGGGCCGCCCAAGGGCAGGCCTTCTTTCATGAACGCCCTGCCGCCGGAAAATCTTGCCGCTCATGAGCTCATGAAGGAAAAGATGCGGGCCGGGCGACTGAAGATAAACGACGCCCGCTCTGAGCTTCTGCAGCTGCTGGCAGCCCCAGCGCCTGACCGCCGGCGCATCAGCGAACAGATTACAGCCATAAATGCTTTGCAGGCTGATATGGAAAAAATGGCTGTTGAACAAATGCTGCAGGATGTTCAGTCTCTGCCCCCGGATAAGCGTCAGGCTTTTCTTGCCGACCTGGAGCGCGGTTTTTTCTGCCGCAGGGGCGACGGCCCGGGCATGGGCCGGGAGGGCCGCGGCCGCCATCGGCAGAAAAAAATTTTTCACCCCTGAGCGCAGGTTTTTATGCCCGAGGGTGTTTCATCTGGTGAAGGGGGCAAACCCTGTAATAAAAGGAGAAAGTCATGGTGAAACGAACAACAGTAGCGATTATGTGTTTGGCCCTTTTGCTGGCGGCCCTGCCTGCTTTTGAAGCGGCACAGGCCCAGCCGGGGCAGGGCAAAGGCAGGCGGGGCGGGCCTGACGAAAGCGGGTTGTATCCGGGCTGCCCCCTGAATATTGATCTTACCCAGGAACAATCGACAAAGCTTCAGGATATATGCAATGCTTTTTTCAAGGACACTGCCGGACTGCGGTCCGACATCTTCAAGAAAGAGCAGGATATGGATGTTCTGATGCTTGAGAAGACCATTGCTGTGGAAAAGGTAAAAACGATACAGGATGAAATTTCAGGTTTGCGGAGCCAGTTTGCCCAGAAGCGGCTGCAGGCGCAGCTTGAAGCCCGCAAGGTTCTGACGCCCGAGCAAATCGCACAGCTTCCTCCCGGCTGCAATATGGGCATTGGCCCCGGCGGCGGCAGGGGCTGCGGTTTCGGGGCCGGTGGCGGCAGAGGCCCCAGGGATGGCAGCGGCAGAGGGCAGGGTAGCGGTGGCTGGTGACAGGCGCTGATACGACCATGCATTGAATAAGCTAAGGCAAGAGCCCGCCCTTTAAAAAGGGGCGGGCTCTTTTGCTGATTGACAGCGTTCATGGATTTTACTACGCTGAAACATCTATTATTATTTTACAGCAGGGAGTGGCGTATGAAAGTGTGCGGATTTGTCGGGAGCCCCCGCAAGCAGGGCAATTCTGATATTCTGGTCGAGAGGTTTCTTGAAGGGGCTGCAGCGTCGCAGGCAGTGACGAAAAAATTTTTTCTTGCCGATCTTAACATCAATCAATGCCGCGGCTGCTATGCCAACTGCATGTTTCAGCCCGGCTTCCGGTGCGCGGTGTTCCGTGATGATATGGACATGCTTATGGATGAAATCGCATCGGGTGATTTGTTTATTTTCGCCTCGCCCCTGTATTGCTCCTGCTACAGCGCCATTATGGCGCGTTTTTTCGAGCGGCTGCTGCCGTTCTGGCACGTTGAACCAGGAGATGGCGAGCCCGGCACTCCCGGGGCCTTCCGTTTTCTCAACAATCCTGCCAAAGGCAAAAAAGCAGTCATTGCCCTTGTTCAGGATTTGAAAGATCCTGCCGTTGGAAAGCTCGCCCTTGATATATTCGAGCATAATGTGGCCAAAACTTATATGATGGATATCGCCGGCAGGCTGCAGGTGACCGATGTGCGCAGCCGGGGTGATATTGTTAAAAAGCTCACCGTGCTTCAGGATGTTTTCAATATGGGAAAAAAACTTGCTGAGGATTCATAGCAGGCGCACCGTATTTGATTTCAGGGCTGCCTGCGCAGCACTATGCTCCGGTCATAAAGGAGTCGTGTTCGCGCAGGTTTTTATCAAGCTCTTTCTACGCGCCTTTTCATTCAAGTCCGTTCATGTTTTGTCCCAGTGGGCGATGACATTTGTTTTTGATAGTGCTCTTTTGTAGGAGCGGCTTCAGCCGCGAAACGATCGAACCTAAAGGTGCTCCTACAATGGAAACAATGACCACCAATTTAACATGTCATGACCTGCTTGATCAAATTTTTACACATCGTTGTTCATGTCAAGTTATGGTTATGTCGATACTCCAGGATAGGGAGGCGCAGCTATGCGTATCGTCATGAGCGGCTCGACAGGGTTTATTGGTTCTTATTTACAGAAGATTTTTGCAGAAAAGGGATGGACCACACGATCTCTTAAACGCCAGGATGTAACTGGCGATGGTAGCGCGCTTCGCGAAAAAATTTCGCAAGCTGACGTTGTCATAAACCTTGCCGGAGCTCCGATTGCCGCACGATGGACCGAAGCATATAAAAAGGAGCTTTACACCAGCCGCGTGTCTGTAACAGACATGATCGTTCGGAGCATGAGCGGACTTGAGCGCAAACCTGCAGTGTTCATTTCCGCCTGCGGTGTCGGAATATATCCTTCCGGAGGGACATGGACAGAGAATGATACAGTGAGGGCTCAGGATTTTCTTGGACATCTTGCTCAAAGCTGGGAACAGGCGGCTTTAAAGGCAGAAGCTTTCGGCGTGCGCACAGTTGTTTTCAGGTTCGGCGTGGTGCTGGGCCGTGGTGGCGGAGCGCTTGCTAAAATGCTGCCGATTTTCAAGCTGGGCTTGGGCGGCATAATTGGCAGCGGGGAGCAGGCTTTTTCATGGGTGCATATAGGGGATCTGGGACATGCGCACTGCAGGGCGATCCAGGATGACAGCTTACGCGGGGTTTATAACCTTACCGCGCCGTATCCGATTACCAACACGGATCTGACTAGAGCTCTTGCCCGTTCTCTCAGGCGGCCCGCTCTGTTGCCGGTGCCTGCGTTTGTCTTGAAGCTGCTGTATGGCGAAGGGGCAACGGTTTTGCTTGACGGGCAGAGCGTCGTTCCCAAACGCCTGCTTGATGCGGGGTTTCATTTTGAGTTTGAGCGGATTCACGATGCATTGGCTGACCTGTCGAGATAAACATTATTTTGCAATGTCGATTTTTTAAGGCGGTCAAAATATGTTTATAGCATTGCGCAGTATGTTGCGACGCCGCAACCATAGCCTGCCCTCAGGATAGAGCATCGTCGTTTGTCGGGACATAATAGGCCCACAGCTTAGAATCTCAATGATCAAATAAGGCTATGCAGGCTCTTGCGAGGTTCCGGTTTTGGAAACTGCCCCCGTGAGTTTTTGCATTCAACCGGCTGCACGTTCTATTTGATGCAGAGCGGTTCGTGCTTTATATGCTAGATGCAAAAAATAATCAGGTTGAAATGCAGACATGGACATAACCGCCTATATTACCGCAGGGGGCAGCAGCAGCAGGTTCAAGCAGGACAAGTCCCTGTTTCTTTACCGGGGCAAGCCCTTGATTCAGCATGTCTATGAACTGCTGATCGGACTTTTTAAGAAGGTCTGCGTAATAGCTGATGACGGTAGCAAGTACGCTTTTTTGAATACCGAAATTATCCCTGACCTTGTCAAAGGATTCGGGCCAAAAGGTGGCTTGTACACCGCTCTTGGCCATGCTGCAACAGAACAAATATTCTTTTGCGGCTGCGATATGCCCAATATGTCAGCCGGTCTTATCCGGTACCAGGTAGAACTTTCAGCCGATTATGACGTGGTCGTGCCGGTTGTCCCGAAGGGGTATGATCCTCTGCATGCCGTGTATTCAAGAAAGTGCCTTCCGTTTGTCAAAAACAGCATTGATTCAGGCAGGAGAAAAATTATTGCATTTTATCCAGATGTCAGGGTCAGAGAGGTGACGGTTGAAGAGATGCAGCGGTTTGGAGACTGGGAAGAGATGCTCTTTAATATTAACTACAGGCATGAAGTTGCGGAATAATGCTAGACATCAGGAGATGATGCGGTCAGGGTGCGAGTAGATAATGAAACTTTTTTCCCATATGCGGCCAATGAGGGTGCAGCCGTTGCGCTCGGCCAGGTCCACGGCAAGGGATGTGGCTGCCGAAACCGCCGCCACCACCGGAATCCGTGCCCGCAGCGCCTTCTGCACCATTTCGAAGCTGATGCGGCTGCTGAGCAGGGCAACCAGGCGGCTGCAGTCAAGCCCCTGCATGAGGGCATGGCCGATTGCTTTATCAAGAGCATTGTGCCTTCCTACATCCTCACGGACGACAATCGGCTCTCCTCCCGGGTAAAAAATGCCTGCGGCATGGGCGGACCTTGTGCTGCCGTACATTTCTTGATATTCGAGCATGCGGTGCAGCATGCGGTAAAAATTTCCGGCCGGAATTTTGAGATCGGAAAGCAGGGGGCTTGTTTTTTTTTCAACATCCCGCAGCATTTCCACGCCGCACAGGCCGCAGCTGCTGCGGGAAGCCATTTTTCTGACGGCTCGCGCCGATGGGACTGCAGCCTCATCCTCCCTGCAGCATGCTTTCTGAGCGACCATAACATTGACGATATTCTGCATGCCTTCAGGAGCATCTGCACAAAAACCGATGGTTTGAATCTCGGCAAAGGAATCGACTATTCCCTCGGTGAAGCAGAAGCCGGCTGCAAGCTCCAGCTCATTGCCAGGTGTGCGCATAATAACTGCATAGGGAGTGCCGTTAATACGTATTTCGAGGGGCTCTTCAATGAGCAGCGTGGCCTGCTGCTCCTGAATATGCGCACCCTCATGTATGATAACAGGTTTTGTAATGATGGCATCCATGGGCTTTTTATACACTGTTAGATGAATGAGCTACGGCAACCTGAAGGACGAAAAATATAAATAGAATGCGTATGCCTGTCAATGAATACTTTTTTGAAAATTGCAAACACTACCGAACAAAAAAAGGCTGCCGGCATTCGGCAGCCTTTTTTTGTTCGTTTAGTGAAACTCTTTACCTGCCATGTTTTTCGTCGTACTCCTTGAGCCATTTGCCATGCTGCATCTTAGCCCAGGCCCGGGTGCATTTGCCCGTTATCATTGCCTGAATGGTGCCGGGGTTGCCCAGTGAGCCGAGAAATCCGTGAACGACCACGGCTCCGGCAAGTGATGCCACGCCAAGGGCGTGAAGCGGGTAGCTGAAAATCGTGAGCTCCCTGCCGAAGAAATACGGAAACCACATGATGATGCCGGTGACCGACATGAGCACCCAGGTTGCGGCCTTCAGCACAAAATACATCTTCTGTCCGGCATTAAATCTTCCCTGGGGGGGGACGCCTTCTTTGGTCCAGAGATAGCCACCGCCCTTCATGAACCACTTGATGTCGTCGGCATCAAAGATAGCACCGTCTTTGAACCAAATGACCACGGCGAAAAGTCCGCTTATGGCAAAGACAAGCCCGGAAAAGTTATGAACATACTTTGTGATGTAATGGCCGCCAAATATATTTGTTATAAAGCTTAAAGAATGAAACATAAGGGCAAAGCCTGAGATGAACAGCAGTATGCAGCTGCCGGCAAAAGCCGTATGCACCAGCCGCTCAAACGGCGTAGTAACATCAACCAGATCATAGCTTGAATTTTTAACCGTGCTACTCATGTTTTTCACCTCCTTCTTCAAACTTGGGCCGTTTCGGACCCTTGATCAGATAATAGAGTGCGCATGCTCCAAGACCGCCCAGGAAGCTCAGCATTGAGAATGGCTTCAGCACATCCTTCCACAGGAATATAGCAGGAGAAATTTTGGGATCTGCGGGAAGATGATCGTATACCTCCCGTTTTTCAGTGAGCACATAGACCACATGGGTTCCGTCCAGGTGCTTGTCGCCGTACACACTGGCATCGCCGCCCAGGTCTTTGGCGCGCTTGTAAGCCTGCGTCATCATGGCGTCCTTGTCGCCAAAGGTGATGGCTCCGGTCGGGCAGGCTTTCGCGCAGGCAGGGATGCGGCCCTCGGCCTGCCGGTCATGGCACCAGTGGCACTTGTACATTTTT
>JAFGCP010000191.1 GCA_016932595.1 Deltaproteobacteria bacterium | reverse complement strand
TTCGTTTGCCCGTGCTCTATTCTCGCAAGAGAAGCCAGTCATGATGGAAAGTACATCGCTCGAACCGCACGGGCTGCTCTCACCAAAAGTTCACCTGTGCGTATATGGCTATACTCTGTTGAAAAATGCTCTAGCATGAGGATCACTGCATGACACAGGGGAAAAAGATTCGGGAGCCTGTGAAGAAAAAGACGGTCGCGGACTATGAGCGCGACCGGCGGCAGATACTTACAATGGTTCCTAGGCTGCGCAAAATTAAAAAAGGATGCTCATAGAAGGGGGCTGTATGGTAAAGAAACATGCTGTGCTGCTGGTGCTGTTATTGCTGGCCGCCTGTTCAATAAAGAGTATCACACCGGATACGCCTGCACAGGTTGATCCGCGCGAGCAGGATGCGCGCAGCATAGCTGCCGAGGCTGAGCCGCTAGCAGGCACTATACTGGCAGGCCTGGCTGCCGGCGATTATGCCGCCTATAGCCGCGATTTTGACGAAACCCTGCGGTATGCCATAACCGCAGAGAAATTTGCGGTTCTGAAAGAGAAGTTTGCAAAGACGATCGGGGTGTATGAAGCGGGAAAAAGTCAGGTCAACAAAATCGAAACATATTCGGCCTGCTACAAGATATATTATTTCGTGAAGTTCAGCAGGGTGCAGGCCGCCGATCCGGTCATTATGACAGTGAAGGTTGTAAAAACGCAGAGCGGACTCAAGGTGTCGGACCTGACCTACAGCCATGCATTGCTGGGCATGTGAAGCTCGGGGTGATTGCAGTCAGGCAGGGGCGATGGGGCGGTCGCCCCTGTTTTAAACATGCGCTCAGTACAAAGCCCCGCAAAGAAGGGGGCAAAAAGCCGGACACGAACCTGACGTAGCGCCTTTATTGTAGACCGGACAAAGCAAAGCGTGTCCGGTGATCGTGTGGGCATTGAGTAAAAGTCAGGTTCTTTGTCCAGCCTACGGGTTCTGTTTTTTGTTACCCCCTTTATTGTGTGGGGCTGCGCTAAGACTTTTTGCCTGCTGCGGCAAGGGCTGCGCGGAATGAAGCGAGCATATCGCAGTGATTTGTTCCTTGTGCCCGGCAGGTGAAACGGCGTTCATTTTCTGATACTGCTTCGATAGTGATGAGCAGCGCTTCGCGTGGAAGGGCATCTTGGATACGGTCCGCCCATTCAATGACAGCGACCCCGTCGGCGCCGACATAGTCCTCAAATCCGATTGCCTCCAGGTCCTGGCTGCCCGACAGGCGGTAGGCGTCGAAATGGTAGAGCGGCACAGGGCCTGGATATTCCTGCAGAATGGTGAATGTCGGGCTTGTCACCTCGCTTTCGGGGGTGTTGTTGAGCCCTTCTGCTAAGCCCTTAATGAAGCAGGTCTTGCCTGCGCCAAGCTCTCCCACAAGGCCGATAACGCAGCCTGCGCTCAACTGTGCACCAAGCAGCTTGCCGAGCTTTATTGTGTGGCTGCTGCTGCTTGAAAGAAAAGTGAATTCAAAATGTTCTATCATGTGATAAGCCTTTAACCGGAGTGTTTTTTTCTATGTTATCATAGGGGTCGGCATTGTCAAACCCGGCGGATAATTTTTCAAAAGCCCATGGCAGAGTTTTTATTTTCTCTTGACCCGGCTGTGCCTGCTGTGCTACTTAAAGACAACTTTTTCAGGCAAACCGATAAAAGCATACATTGGCGAATCAGCATGTGGGTACACAGCCAGCTGCATACTTGAACCTTCTCCAGCCACGGGGGAGGTTTTTTTTTGGGGTGGGACATGACCGGACAAAAAATAATCATGGATGCAAGCGATATCGACCGGACGCTCAACCGCATTGCCTTTGAATTGCTGGAGCATAACCGGGGAGCGGAAGCATTTGCTTTCATAGGCATACGCCGGCGCGGCGTATCCATAGCCAACAGGCTCTCACGGAAGCTGCAGGAATTCACCGGCGTCCGCATACCGGTCGGCGCGCTTGACATAACCCTGTACCGGGATGACCTTTCGGAGATAGCCTCCCACCCGGTGCTGAAAAAAACCGAAATACCTTTTCCCATCAAGGGCATGAAGATTTATCTGTGCGATGACGTGCTGTATACGGGCAGAACAATCCGGGCTGCGCTTGACGGCATTCATGACCTGGGGCGGCCCGAGGCGATACGGCTGGTGGTGCTCATAGACCGCGGCCACCGTGAACTGCCCATACAGCCTGACTATGCGGGCAGAAATATCACGACCACAAAGGAGCAGCGCGTTGAAGTGCTGCTGCAGGAAGACGACGGTATCGATCAGGCTTTCATTACAGGAGGGGCGTAATGGAGCTGCGCTGCAAGAACCTGTTGTCGATCGGCGATCTTGTACCGGAGGAAATTACGCATATTCTTGATACCGCGGCTTCCATGAAGGAAGTCTCCGAGCGGGACATCAAAAAAGTGCCGACACTGCGCGGCAAGACGGTCATCAACCTTTTTTTTGAGCCCAGCACCCGCACCCGAACCTCCTTTGAAATAGCCGGCAAAAGGCTCAGCGCCGATGTTGTCAATATTTCCGCCGGCAGCAGCAGCGTGGTCAAGGGAGAAACGCTCCGGGACACGGGCGAAAACCTTCAGGCCATGAACCCGGACCTTATTGTGATCAGGCATTCCTGCGCCGGGGCGCCAAAAATTCTTGCCGACGCCCTGCCCGCGGCCATTATCAATGCCGGTGACGGCGCCCATGAGCATCCGACGCAGGCCCTGCTTGATGCCTTCACCATGCGGGAGCGCAAGGGGG
>JAFGCP010000190.1 GCA_016932595.1 Deltaproteobacteria bacterium | reverse complement strand
CGACATGGCCGTGCCGACAGCGAGAATAAAAGCTTCACAGGTTGCAGGGGACGGGCTTTTGTAGAAGACGCGAACCTGGCCTGTGCCAAGGGTTTTGTCGAAATAGGCGGCCTGCGCGCTACACGTCAGCAGCAGCATGGACGCGATAAACGCAACACCAAACATTGTACACAGCATCTTTCTTCGCATTACCAGTCCTCCATTTAAATGTTTGTAGTAAGATTTTTTAGACAACCTAAAATAATCTTCTGCTTACTTGTACCGTTGCCAACCAGTTTTCGCAACCATCAAAAAAAACCTATAAAACACCTGCATAAAACAGGTGTTTTATAATTTTAAATTTTCACGGTTTTAATAAATGCATATAAAACACAAGTCTTAAAGAATGCGTAAATATAAAAAAATTTTATCATGTCTTGATCATTAGAATACAGCCAGAGACATCCGCGGTTTTTTCAGGCACACATTCGGAATACCTTTTTACCTGGCGCCCGATACGGCAGCCCATCGTGATGGGGTCTGTTGAAAAAAAGTCCTGCCTTGGAGCTTGATCTTTTGATCACGGGACTTTCATGGCGCCCGGTTGAGAAAGGTCCGGGGGTAAAGGATGTGGAGCATGGCGGCAAGAATGCGCAGCTTGAAATTTTCATGATACTAACCGGCGCGCCCGCTTTAAACAGGGGCTCGCCATGTTATGCCAAAAAGCAAAAAAAGCTGGCTGACGGTTACACGGACAGATGCTGCTTGAGAACATCCGCTTGGACTGTATCCGTTATCCGGGGCTGCCTATGAAACAGCTCAGGGGTATTTCGATTTCTCGAAGGGTTGCGGTGATATGTTCAAAAAAAAATTCTCAGTCAACGTACAATAAAAACGGTTGCCTGCAAACAGCCGGCTGCAGCGCTTCTTTCATGCACACTGCTTCTGAAGAAATTTTACCAGGGAAAAGCTTATGATATCCTGCAGCCGGAAAATGCTCAATTTTTCAGCGACAGGTTCAAAAAGGCAGGATAAAATCTTTCAATGCCGGAACTGAAAAAATTTCCGATTATTACCATGACTGGCGATAAACACCGGGGGAGGAGACAATTATGCGTGAACCCACCATATCATGTTGCACGCCCAGCACATAAAAAATGATCATGTAATCCGAGCATTCATTTCCTGGAACATTGTTGTCACAGGTATCCACCCCGCCATCTGTGCTCACCCCATGATATTCAAAAGAACTAAAACCCTGTTCCTGCATACTTTCTTTAAGTGTTGTTCCATGGTGATTGCATAAAGCAATAAATGTTGCCCAGTCAGAAAGATCTCCGGTCATCGGGTACCCATTGCCGGGAGAATCAACAGCATAGCTTGCCAGTGCACCTCTCACGGAATTCGCGGTTGACACGCATGATCCAATATGTGCTCTTTTTCTGTAGGCCAGAAAATTCGGAATTGCTATTGCCGCCAGTAGCCCTATGATGGCAACAACAATCATAAGTTCAATCAGGGTGAATCCACGATTTTGTAACTTGATCAACATGCCGCCTTTTTTTCAGAAGCTAAAAACCAATCCGGTTTTTATGATTAAAAATCATATTTTTACAACAACAAAGCATCGCTATAGAATATGCAAAGTAATATGCAATAAAAGTGCCAATTATTTTTTATATAAAAAAATATAAATTAGCTAAATAAAAAACTTTGTTCATCCAATAATTGTCAAAAAAAAATGCCTGGGGACTTTTTTGGGATAATAAATAACGTATACCCCCATCTGGCCGCTTTATGTATATCGGGTTTTATGAATCTCTCATTTTTTTGATGATCACCGTTGTCGATACGCCATCCATAAGAGGAATGGCAAAAACACTGCCGCCGGCAGCCTCCACAATATCGCGGCCGATGATGGTGTCAGGTGTCCAGTCGCCGCCTTTAATAAGCACATCGGGAACAAGCCGGGTAATGACCTGCAGAGGATCAAGCTCGTCAAAAATCACCACATAATCAACCGCTTCAAGGGCCGCCACGACCTCTGCGCGCTGCTCCTGAGCAACGACGGGCCGTTCCGGGCCCTTGAGCTTCCTGACAGAAGCGTCGCTGTTGAGCCCGATGATAAGAACATCGCCTGCCTGGCGGCACTGCTCAAGAAGCTTGACATGACCTGAGTGCAGAATATCAAAGCAGCCATTGGTGAAAACCACCAGGCGCCTGCTGGATTTTGCCTGCTGCACAATCGGCTGCAACTGATCAAGCGTCTTTATTTTATCCTTTACTCTTCTTGGCTGATGCACCTGAGCACCTCGGTATAGGTTGTTCTGCCCTTGAGTATCTTGGCGGCGGCATTATCCCGCAGCGGCCTCATGCCCTGCCTGCACGCAGTTTTTTTAATGGCCTCCGCAGGAGCTCCCTCGTTGATAAGTTTTTTTATCTCCTCGGTCATCCGCAGCACCTCAAAAACGCCCTCTCGCCCCTGATACCCTGTGGTACGGCACTGGCGGCAGCCCGCGCCCCTTTTCAGTTCCACGGTTTCCTCGTCACTATCCTCAAACAACCCGATGCCCAGACGCTTAAGATCATTGCTGCTCAGGGTAAAGGCTTCCTGGCAGTGGGGGCAGATGATGCGCACCAGCCGCTGGGCGATGACGCCAAGCATGGTTGAACTTATCAAAAACGGCTCTACGCCCAGGTCGATCAGGCGGGTAAAAGCCGAAGCTGCGTCATTTGTATGCAAGGTGCTGAGCACCAGATGGCCCGTCAAAGCAGCCTGAATGGCGTTTTTTGCCGTTTCCCGATCACGGATTTCACCGATCATGATGATGTCCGGATCCTGGCGAAGAATATTGCGAAGGATTGATGAAAAAGTAATGTCGATCGACGGCTGAACAGCGATCTGGTTGTACTCTTCGCAGACCATTTCAATCGGGTCTTCAACCGTGGTGATATTTTTGTCGGCGCTTGCCAGGGATTTCAAAGAGGAATACAGCGTGGTGGTCTTGCCGCTGCCCGTGGGACCGGTTACGAGAATGATGCCGTGGGGCTTTTCAAGGCACTCCCGGTAGTGGACGAGATCGCTTGCGGTAAACCCGAGGTTTTCAAGGTCCTGAAACAAAACGTCGGGGTTTAAAACGCGCAAAACAGCCTTCTCGCCGAAAGCAACCGGTACGGTCGACACCCGGATTTCAACATCCCGGTTCTTGTCCTTGAGCTTAATCCGGCCGTCCTGCGGCCGGCGCCTCTCCGCGATATTGAGCCGGGAAATGGATTTGATGCGCGACACCACCGCATTATGAACAACCAGAGGCATCGTGTAGGTTACGTACAGCACACCGTCGATCCGCAGCCGCACAATCGCCTTGTCACGCTTGGGCTCAAGGTGAATATCGCTTGCGCGCTGCTCAAAAGCATACCGGAAAAGATAATCAACGGCGTTTTGAATATATTTATCCGTCGATTCTATCTCGGTAACGCTGCCAAGCTTTGCATACTGCTCGAAGTTGCCGATGTCTGTAAAAGCCGGGCCAAGCTCGCGCTCAGCCATGATGATTGATTTTTTGAAACCGTAAAATTCCCGGATGAGCTTAATGATATCGGATTTGGTGCTCATCACCGGCGTTACCTGCAGCTTTTGCACCTGGCGCAGGTCATCAAGAACCTCCCGGTTGAAAGGATCGATCATGGCTACCTTCAACTCGCCGTTTTCAACTGCGACCGGAACTGCCAGGTTCTTGATTGCAAAGGCTTTTGAAATCGTGCGGGTTACCACTTCAAGATCGAGCTCCAGCGGGTCGATCTTTTTGTAGGCGATGCCCAGGGCTGCCGCCGCCTCCATCATAACGGTCTCTTCGGTTATAAATCCTTTGCCCGCCTTTTGATCCAGAAGATTGAGAGAGGAAATAATGTCTGCGGGCACAATGGCAAAATTCTCCCCCGGATAGCGAAGCGCCTGAAGCTTGAGCAGCTTTTCCGTCTGCTGATGCTGTTTTTCCAGGATCATGGCCTGCTGCTCGGAAGTAATCACCCCGCGCTTGAGCAGCAGCTCACAGACATCCTTGAGATCCAGACTGTTCCGTCGGTGCTTTTCTAAGGCAGACATGTCATTACCCCCACAATATGGCTTGCCGGAATGTGCCGCTTCATAGGCGGTAAGCATCACATCTGGCGCCCCCACCGCCTACTGCTGCGCCTGCGGCGGCTCAAAAACTTCAACCCCCGGCGGCGGGGTAAATTCAAAGGTCGCATCCGGAATGTTTTTGTCTGTCGCGATATTGGAAAAAACCAGAATGGTCTTCGTGCCGAATTCATCTTCAAGGCAGGAGCGCATAATGTAAAATTTTTCCGGATCCACCCACACGGTGAGCTTTTTGACCGTGGGGTCATATACCAGGGGAATAAGTTCAAGAGAGATTTCCTTCCGGCTGTTTTTCATCTCCTCCTGAATGAAAGAAACCTTGAACTTTTCCTGAATGGCGATTTTACCGCGGAACAGGTCAACCACGATGTGCTGAGGAATGGTGGAAAAATTGTTTTTCATGACCTGCTTGTCCTCGGGCACATAAAACCAGAGGGTCTTGCCGTCGAGAATTATCTTCTGCGCCTGGGGGGTTTTGTATTCCCAGAGCATCTTGCCCGGTTTTTTAAACCAGACAGCGCCTGAGCCTTTTTCAACCCGTTGTATCGATGCCAGATGTGTTTCCTGTTCAAAGTCGGCACGAAAATCTTTCATGGCGCCGTACTGCTTTTCAAGGTTCTTCACGCAGCGGTCGATTTCGCTCTGGGCGGCAAAAGACGGCGCACAGAGCAACAGCACCATAAGGGCGGTAACCAGTATATGTATTTTCATGCTTCTAGACCTTTCATAGTAAGATATTCAGAAATTATTCCTTACCCCCAATCCCTCAATAGCCGAATTCCTCAATGTGTAACAGACCCCTGACCGCTTAACCCCGCCATTTAGAGCTTCTGCGCAAGCACCTCGCGCGGCTTGATGCCGTCGCTGGGGCTTACAACACCTTCCCGCTCCATGCGTTCTATCATGCGGGCGGCCCGGTTATAGCCGACGCGCATACGGCGCTGCAGCATGGAGATAGAGGCCTGCCTCGTCTCGGTCACGATTTGCACGGCGGCATCATAGAATTCGTCGTACTCCTCTTCTACCTGATTTTCGGCATCTTCTTCCTTCACGGCAAGGATCGACTCATCGTAGAACGGCTTGGCCTGTTTCTTCACATAGTCGGTAATGCGCTTGATCTCCTTCTCGGTGAGGTGCGCGCCGTGAATGCGCTGCACCCGCGAGGTGCCCGGAGGCATGAACAGCATGTCGCCCATGCCAAGAAGCTTCTCTGCGCCCATGGTATCGATGATGGTTCGCGAATCCACCTTTGAGGAAACCTGGAACGAGATGCGGCTCGGGAAATTGGCCTTGATCAGGCCGGTGATGATGTCAACCGAGGGCCGCTGTGTGGCAACCAGCAGGTGCATGCCTGCAGCGCGGGCCATCTGAGCGAGCCGGGCGATATAGCTTTCCACGTCGCGCGCCGCCACCATCATGAGATCGGCAAGCTCGTCGATGATAATGACAATATAGGGCATTTTCTCATGGTCTTCGCCGTGCTCAATCCCCGCGTCCAGATCTTCTTCGAGCTTTTTATTATACTGCACGATATTGCGCGTTCCCTTTTCCGCAATGCGCTTGTAGCGGCGCTCCATTTCCTCAACAGCCCAGCGAAGGGCAATGGCGGCCTTCTTGGGATCAACCACCACGGGGTGCAGCAGATGCGGTATGCCCTCATAGAGCGAAAGCTCGATCCGCTTCGGGTCGACCATAAGAAAGCGCACCTCGGCGGGCGTTGATTTAAAAAGAATGCTGCAGATGATGGTATTCACAAATATGCTCTTGCCCGAGCCCGTCGTGCCGGCCACGAGCAGATGGGGCATGCGGGCAAGATCGCTGATGATCGGGATACCGGCAATATCCTTACCCATGCCGATGGTGACACGCGATGGGGCTTCGATAAATTCACCCTGCGCCACGATATCCTTGAAGCAAACGGTCCTGCGCTTTTTGTTGGGCAGCTCTATGCCGACGACCGATTTGCCCGGAATCGGCGCAATGCGCACACTCATTGCTTTCATGGCAAGGGCCAGATCGTCCTGCAGGTTGATGATGCGCTGCAGCTTGATGCCGGGCGCGGGCTCGAATTCAAAACGGGTAATGATCGGGCCGGGGCTGATTTCCACAACCACGCCCTGCACGCCGAAGTCGGCAAGTTTGCGCACCAGAGTTTCGGCGTCGCGGCGCAGTGCTTCATGGTCTATCGTTATATCTTTTTCAGCCGGCGAGTCCAGCAACGACAGCGGCGGCAGCTTGTACTCTTGTGCAGGCTGGCCCGGCACAGGGGCAAACGCTTCCTCGCCGTCATCGGGAGCCGCCTTTTTTGGTGCTTTGGCTGCAGGAACCTTTATGGGTATTTCTATCGGCGGTTGCGGTGGCAACGGCTCGCGCTCAGAGCCGGCAGCAGGAACAAGCGCCGGTGCGGCATCTTCTGCTTCTACGGGCGCCATATCGTCAAAGCTGAAATTAAAGGTATCCCGCACGGCGCGCCGCGCAGGAGCAGCTTTGCTGCTGAGTTTCATGCTTTTCTTTTTTTTCTCGAGCAGCCGTCGTGCCGCTGCTGTCCGGTAGCGTTCTTTCAGCACCTGCATGGCTTCCAGAAAGCGCCGTCCCGCCGGATCGGCAATTTTTTTCCAAAGGGTCACATACGAGATGCGCGTGAGGCCCATGATGCTTATCAGCAGCCCAATAAAAAGAACAAGCCAGGCTCCGAATCTGCCAAGGTATCCGGTCAGCAGCGCAGCAAGCGGAGCGCCCACGCATGCGCCTCCGGCATTAAACTTATATTTTAAAAGGGCCAGACGGCCCGGATACAGGCTTAAGGCTGTTTCGACAATCAGGAACAGCAGCAGGAACAAAAACCCGTTGAGATACATCTTCCATTCCAGCACGGGCTTGAACAGCACCTTGAGCGCACCGAGCAGCGCAACTGCAGGCACCATAAAAGCCCCGAGGCCCATGGCCTGAAATAAAAAGCTCGCCAAATATGAGCCCAGCCTGCCGCCTCGTTTCCACAAATCTTGAGGAATGGCGCTCACGCCGGTTTCAAATGACGGATCACGGGGATCATAGTTAATGAGGCACCACATCAGAAAAATGGCAAACCCCAGAAGCATGATGCCGGTAACTTCGGCGATATGTCGTGTCTGTTTCTTTTTTTGTGCCATAGAAAAAAATAAAAGATGAAAAATCAGAAGGTTGAATAGCTTTTACGTTACTGCAGCAGTCTAATGGAACCGTAGTCCTTAGTCAACCGCAAAATGGGCAATGGTTCATTGGTTCAGCCTTCCGCCGGAGCGCCTATGCTCTCTGCGCACCAGCTTATGACGGACCTTCGGGGCTGGACAGAAACCGGGCAGCAGCAGTACCTGTAGTAAAAATATGCGCTTCACCAGATAAACGCTATGCCTGTCTAAAAAAACT
>JAFGCP010000189.1 GCA_016932595.1 Deltaproteobacteria bacterium | reverse complement strand
GCCAGATCAAGCACATAAACAGACAGAAAAAAACAAATCCGGTCCGTATCCGTGGAGACACGGGAAATCAGATCGCCGGTGCGCTTTTCGCTGAAATAGTCAAGAGACAGGCGGTGCAGGTGGGTATAAATAGTATTGCGCAGTTGCGCGCTGACCCTCTCGCTGACCCGCGCAAGCACGAAAGTGCGCGCCCAGCCAAGCAGCCATGCCAGAAAAGCCGAGCCGGCAAGGGCGGCAAGGCACCAGATAACGCGCGACTCATCGACTGCCTTGCCGTTTTGAAAAGGTATCAGCACCGTATCGATCAGGGGCATGGTTATATAGGGCGGAATAAGGCCTGCGCCCGTGCATGCAACGCTGAGCAGTAAACTTAACAGAAAAAGGCCTGCCCAGGGCCGGGCAAAGCTGACGATACGGCCTAAATAACGCATTGTTGTTTCGGAGGTAATTTCGGCAGACGGTTCAGCAGCCGTATCGGAGGTTGGTTCCTGCAAAACCTCTTCATGCTCTCTATCAGTGCCTGCTGCAACGCAGCCGGCTGCCAGCGAATTTACTGCTTTGACGAATGCGCAGGCATCGGCATGTTTGCCGACGGTATAGTGCCAACGCGCGAGCAGGCGCTGCGGTGTGCGAAGCTCAATTTCCCCCACACCGGTATAGGCCTGGGCCGTTGCGGTAATTTCAGGGCTGAGTTCGAAAACTTCGTCCGGAATGCCCGCGGAATGAGCCGGGCTCTGCGCAGCTTGCCCGGACAGGCTCCCTGCAGGCAGCTCTTTATGCAGCAGCCGACTTTTGGTGAGAACAAGGGCGAACGGGCGGTAGCACAGGTTGCCGTCAAGGTCATGGGCGAAATAGGCCTGCTGCACTTCTTCACTGCCGGCATAGGCTGTAGGGCTATGTTCAAGCAAGGGGCCACTCAAGTCGTTAAAGTTTTTGTCAGCCGGGCGCGGGAGCATCAGGCATGTGCCGCTGCTGCCGGCAGCGGTATTTCAAAAGGAAAGTACTTGCGCATATAATCGACTGTTTCATCCACTTCATCCGCCTGGATGAGAAGCAGGCTTCCTGAGGCAAGAGTGCTCATGGCGGCATCAATGGCATTAAGCGAACCGAATATCTCACTGACTTCCTTGGTCCGGGGTGATCCCGCAAGACCCTGCCTGAACAGCCGTATGATGTCGCCTTTCTGCCGGCCCCGCAGATAATGGTCCTCATACAGAATAACCGAGTCGAAGGCCTCGCCCAGCAGTTTTCCCTGCAGTATGATATCGCAGTCGCGGCGGTCCCCTGCTGTAGAATAAATGGCCACGCGCCTCTTATGGTCATAATTGTCAAGGGCCGCGATGATTGCTTCAAGGGATGAGGGATTATGGCCGTAATCGACGATGATGGTTGAACCGTTCCGGCTTACGACATTGAACCTGCCGGGAAGATTAATAAAATTGGCAATAAATGTTTCGGCTGCCGTGAGTATTTTCTCAAACGGCAGCCCGAGGGCCCAGGCAGCTCCGATTGACGCCAGGACATTTTCGACCTGAAAGCGTATCGTGCCCCGGTGGGTCAGAGGAATCATGTCGAGCATGGCAAAATGAACCTCCTGTGCGCCATCGGCAAGGATGATCATCTGATCGCGGACAAACAGCGCCCTGCCGCCCTTCCCGCAGTGCTCTCTTATAACCGGGTTGTCACCGCTTATTGAAAAAAAGCAGACAGCCCCCCGGCAATGCCCGGCCATTTCAGCCACAAGGGGATCCTGCGCATTGAGAACAGCAGTGCCGTTCTTGGAAACTGATTCAACAACGGTTCGCTTCACCACCGCCAGCTTTTCAAGGGTATTGATATCATGCTGATCCAGATGATCGCCGCCCTCGATATTGGTGACAACAGCGACATCGCACCGGTCAAAGCCGAGGCCTTCACGAATAATGCCGCCCCGGGCGGTTTCAAGAACTGCTGCATCGATAAAGGGGTTCAGCAGCAGGCTTTTGGCGCTCTGGGGGCCGCTGCAGTCCCCTTTTTCAATGCGCCTGCCATCAACATAAACGCCGTCGCTGCAGACCATGCCGGTCTGAAAGCCCGCGCTTTTCAAAATATGGGCAATAAACCGGGTTGTTGTGGTTTTGCCGTTGACGCCGGTAACGGCGACAAGCGGGATGCGCCCTGTTTCATTGTCGGGGAAAAGCATGTCGATAATCGCCTTGCCCACCGGCTGGCTCTGGCCTTCAGAGGGCGCAATATGCATGCGCAGGCCGGGCGCCGCATTCACTTCAATCACTTTCCCCCCCTGTTCATCAAGGGGAATGCTTATATCCTCAGCAACAATGTCAACACCCGCAATATCAAGCCCTACACACTTGGCTGCGCCGACGGCAAATGAGGCATTCAGCGGATGAACGGAATCGGTAACATCAATGGCTGTGCCGCCGGTGCTCAGATTCGCGTTTCGACGGATCAGCACGCAGGCCCCTTCTGGAGGCACGGAGCCGGGCGTGAGCCCCTGGGCACTGAGAACGGCAAGGGAGACCGTATCGAGAGGTATTTTGCTGAGGGTAAGAGCATGGTGATCCCCCCGGCGTGGATTGGTGTTTTCCTGCGCCACCAGTTCGGCTACCGTATGAACGCCGTCGCCGGTCACCTGGGCAGGTTTGCGGCATGCTGCAGCCACAAGATGGTTGCCAACAACGAGGAAGCGAAAGTCCTTACCCCGAACGTTTTCTTCAACCAGCACGTCACGGCTTTCTTTTGAAGCCGCATCATAGGCTGCTGTAACCTGGTCTTGCGTGCTTAAATTTACCGCAACGCCCCTGCCCTGATTGCCGTCAGCAGGCTTGACGGTCACCGGAAAGCCTATGTCCTGTGCCTCAGTCCATGCTTCTTCCCGGCTGTGCACAATGCTGCCGTAAGGCACGGGCACACCGGCAGATTTGAGTATCATTTTTGTCAGCTCTTTATCCTGGGCTATTTCTTCTGCTATGGCGCCTGTGCGGTCTGTTTCCGCGGCCATGATGCGGCGCTGCTTTGCCCCAAAGCCAAGCTGCACCAGGCTTGCGTCATTCAGGCGCCGTACCGGAATGCCCCGGGCGCTCGCGGCATCGACAATTGCCCTGGTGCTGGGGCCCAGACAGACATCGCCGGCAAGATCCTTCAAGCGGGCTATGGAGCCTGCAGTATCAAACTTTGTATTGTGGACAGCCGCCAGGCAAAAATCCCAGGCAGCGGCAAGGCACTCTCGGGCAAGACGCTCATTTTCATACTCAATGGCGACTTTGTAGACACCTTCCTCATCAGTTTCACGCGCCTTGCCGTAGCCGACATCGGTGCCAGCCAGCGTCTGCAGCTCAAGGGTTACGTGCTCAAGTACATGGCC
Organism: Deltaproteobacteria bacterium; assembly: GCA_016932595.1. Classification (GTDB taxonomy): domain Bacteria; phylum Desulfobacterota; class WTBG01; order CAIYCZ01; family CAIRTM01; genus CAIWCT01. The sequence goes on along the minus strand of JAFGCP010000189.1, from coordinate 2,414 downwards.
GAGATAGGTTCCTTCTTCAAGGCGCTGAAAAAATCCGCCGCGAACACCGCGGCCGCAGCGGTGTTCGATAAGCGAGGGGAGGCCCTCCATGACTCTTTGATTGAATCCGGGAATCATATTTGAGGGGCTGTCCTTCAATTCCTCAAGATCAACAAGCACTTCAAGAACAGTAAAATTTGCCCATATATTTGGGCCACGCAAAGCCCGCACGGCACGAATCTTCATTTCTTTCTCCAGATGAAGCCCTTCAAGTTACTGTTGTTGTTTTACCTGCATAAAAATCATGCAGGCGGTTTACACAAAATCCCTGTATTTTAATCCTATTTTGGCGATTGACAAGAATATTTTTGAAAATTAAAAAATATAATCCCTTATTTTCCTTCTGCGCGGTTAAAACTCTTAAAAAAGGGTTCTGTCTACTATAAAAAACACAGAAAATCAGGTTGCTCCGGATACAGCTGGCTGCAAACAGGTGTTTGCAAGGCCGGCGCTGCAGGAGAGAATGTGGACCTTGCTTGCGATATTGTTTGTGGTTGAACTCTCAACAGCAGAGGCTCTGCGGAGACGACTGAAAAATAGGCTTAAAACGCGAAAAGACTGTAGACGTGCACTACCTGATCAAGACAATCAAATCGAAACATGACAAACAGTTCGAGGCTTTAAAATTTTTCCTGTACGGGGCTTTTTCCTTTAACTCCACAGGCAATGGTGCTATGAAGGGCTTATTTTCCTTTGCATGCAACGCCTATCTGAAGGAGGGTCTATGAGAACAGGGGTTATTGTAGTTCTGGCAGTTGTGCAGATATTTGTTTTTGGCCTTCGTGCAGGAGCGCAAGAACCTCGTATCAATGTAAAATCTCTTCAAGGCTTAACGGGTTTAGCGGTAATAGTGGGAAAATTGTCTGAAGACGCAAAAAAAATACCTATTACAAACAATGATATTCAGGAAATAGCTGAGCTGAAATTAAGAATGGCCGGTATAAAAGTGTTGTCCAAGGAAGACCGTTTACGTACTCCTGGTATGCCGTATCTCTATGTGCGTCTCAGTGTAAAGGCTACGGATGATGGCTTTATTTATGGAAGCACAAAAATTCAAATTAAAGAGGAGGCTTGCCTGTCCAGGAAAGAACTGTGCGGCGCGTTTATTACCTGGGACAATGGTTCGATCTTTTCCGTAGGGATGGATAGAGCAAAGCAATTCGTGCAAGACTCAATAAATGAGGATATGGATATTTTCCTCAGCGACTACTATACGGTTAACCCAAGGACAGAGGCCGCAACGTCTCTTCCTCAGAAAACAAAATAAAATGATTAAAAAATGAAGGAGGCAAAATGTGTAAAACAAAAACAATCCTCGTTGTTTTTTGCGTCTTTGTTTTGCCAGCAGTTTCCCTTGGGCAGAATTTTTTTGGTGGCTCAAAAAAAACCCGCAAGGAATATTACCCTGATGGAAAATTAAAGTCATCGTGTGAATATAACAAAGAGGATATGCTGGATGGTGTATGTAAAAGGTATTTTCAAAATGGCTTTTTACAGACGGAGACAAGCTATAAAAACAATATAATGAATGGTCAAAAAAAAGAATTTTATGAAAGCGGAAAGTTGAAAGGTGAGGTGACATTTAAAAACGGAAAAAAGGAGGGATTGGGTAAGGATTACTATGAAAGCGGGAAGGTGAAAGGTGAGGTGACATTCAAAAACGGAAAAAGGGAAGGATTGGGTAAGGATTACTATGAATGCGGAAAGGTGAAAGGTGAGGTGACATTCAAGGGCGGTATCCCAGACGGGCCTGCCAAGGAATACTATGAAAATGGACAGCTGAGAACCGAGGTATTATTAAAGAACGGGAAAGATGTCGGGCCAAGGAAGCAATACGATGAAAACGGGAAGTTGAAATAAAGCACCAAGACAAATTTCATTATTATGGAAGTTTCATATTCAAAAGCCGATGATTACATTTCGCAAGACAAGCATACTGCTAATTGATTACGTAGCCGTCACAGGGCACAAATGGAAGGTTGAAACGGCTGTTTCTCCCGTTGCAGATATAAACGAAGCCGTACATAAAGCCCCCTGCTGTTTATATCGATTGTAAGCCTTCACACACTGAAATGTGTCCTGCTATCACATCCCTGAGGCCTGAAGGGGGTACATCTTGAATGGGCTTTTTACCTAAACCCCTGGTCATGCTTCGGAGTAGAGTTACAGTATGAAAAAGGAGGTTAGAAATCAAATCAGGAACTGCTTTCAGCAGGTGCCAGAGTAAAAAAACATCGTGAAAAAGAGCTCAATGAAACAATAACCGTTCAACCGGATTGGGGTAAATCTTGGTCGCGCTTGTATAGTGAAAAAACACCCTACTCCTTTAGTTAAGCGTTTACAAAAAGCCTTAAAAAAATAAAACTAAATAAAAT
>JAFGCP010000188.1 GCA_016932595.1 Deltaproteobacteria bacterium | reverse complement strand
GACCGCGTCACGAAGCGCGTTGTCGGGCAGGACCATGCTGTTGAGCTTGTGGCCAATGCCGTGCGCCGCGCGCGCTCCGGCCTGCAGGACCCGAACCGGCCCATTGGATCATTCATTTTCCTTGGGCCCACGGGTGTGGGCAAGACCGAGCTTGCCCGTGCTTTGGCCGAGTTTCTCTTTGATGACGAGCAGGCCATGGTGCGCATCGACATGTCTGAGTTCATGGAAAAGCATTCTGTTGCGCGGCTCATCGGCGCGCCTCCGGGCTATGTGGGCTATGATGAAGGCGGGCATTTGACCGAGTCGGTGCGCAGGAAGCCCTACTGCGTCATACTGTTCGACGAAATTGAGAAAGCGCATGCCGATGTATTCAATGTGCTGCTGCAGATACTCGATGACGGACGGCTGACCGACGGCCATGGCCGCACGGTTGATTTCAAAAACACGATCATCATCATGACCTCCAATCTCGGCAGCCATGTGATTCAAAAGACCCAGGGCGATGAGCGCGACCGGCAGGTCATGGAGCTTCTGCGGCAGGCTTTCAAGCCCGAGTTCCTGAACCGCGTCGATGAGATCATCATCTTCAACAACCTGAGCCTTGAGCACTTAAAGACAATTGTCGACATACAGCTCGCGCTGCTGCGCCGCAGGCTTGCCGAGCGCAAGCTTGCCATTGAGCTCAGCGGCAAGGCCCTTGACTTCATCGTCAACCACGGCTATGACCCCGTATACGGAGCCCGGCCCCTTAAGCGGGCCATACAGCGCCATATTCAGGACGGCCTGGCACTCAATATTCTTGAAGGAAAATTCAAAGAGGGCGACACGATCAAAATTGATACAGACAAGAAGGGTGCGGGCCTGGTATTTGAAAAAAAATAATCACTGCAGTTTTATACACAACGGCGGCAAAGGATATGCCCTTTGCCGCCGTTGTTTTTTTGCCTACAGGAATACGGATAAGCCCTGAGTACAGCGCCACATAAAAAGGGGGGCAATATTTTATTTATACAAAAAAAACATGCGTTTTGTATCCCCCTTTGCTAAAGGGGGTAAAAAAACAGAACCCGTAGGCTGGACAAAGCACCTGACTTTTCCTCAATGCCGACACTATCACCGGACACGCTTTGCTTTGTCCGGTCTACAATAAAGGCGCTACGTTAGGTTCGTGTCCGGCTTTTTGCCCCCTTGTTTGCGGGGCTTTGTACTAAAGATGTGCTGCGCCATCACTGTACCCGGTGGGCATAGCTTACCCGCACACTACATAAAAAAAGCTGCAAGCTCCGCGGCTACGTCTTCCGGAAACTGCTCGGGCAGCCAGTGCCCTCCGTCAAATGCCCTGCCCCGCACACTGAGAGCCCGGGCCTGCCATTCGGCCAGAACATCGTAGAGCATGCCCATGGCGCCTTGAGCCCCCCAAAGAACTAAAACCGGACACTGCATTTTCTTCTTACACTCCTTTTTTTCATGCTCAAGGTCAATCGTTGCGCTGGCGCGGTAATCCTCGCACATGGCATGGAGCGTCGCGGGATGTGTGAAGCAGCGAAGATAGTGGGCAAAAGCTTCAGCTGTGATCACCCCGGGAATCAAGCCGCTAAAGGCCCAGTTTCTCAGAAAAAACTCTGCGCTGTTCCCGAGAAGAGTTTCCGGCAGCGGCGGAGGCTGGATAAGGAGAAACCAGTGGTAGTACACCGTTGCAAATTCTTTTGTCAGATGGGTGTACAATTTGTATATCGGAACAACATCTATCAGCGCAAGCCTTTTCACTGCAGCCGGATGGTCAATTGCCATGCGCTGCCCGACCCGCGCGCCGCGGTCATGCCCCGCGACGGCAAAACGCTCAAAACCCAGACTGCGCATGACCGCAATCTGATCACGGGCCATTTCACGCTTGGAATACCCCTCATGGTTGACGCCGTCGGCAGGAATGCTGCTGTCGCCATACCCCCGCAGATCAGTGGCAATAACGGTAAAATTGCGGGCCAGCAGCGGCGCCACCCGGTGCCATTCCACATGGGACTGCGGCCAGCCATGCAAGAGGAGCACCGGCGGCCCGCTGCCGCCGATCACCCCATTGATCTCGGCGCCTGCCGTTGCACTGCGGAACGGCTCAAACCCCGGAAACAAGCCAAGCGTCGAACCATGACTTTTTTTCATTATGCCTTCCTTCAGCCCATGGTGCGCATCGCGCACCATGGTAACTAATCCCCCGTCCCGCAACATGCCCCTGCTGTGCTTCAGCCGAAGTCTTTTGCTATGAGGGCCATGAAGTTTTGAATCGCAGCTAAAGATTCCTGCGGCTGCGCCTGAAGAATAAAATGAGGCCCCCGTATCCTGACAACGCGCAAATCGGCAACAGCTTCTGTAAAATCAAACAGCGCTGATGCCGGGACTGCCCTGTCGGAGCTGGCCTGTATGTACAGGCAGGGAAGGGTCAGCTTTGAAAGCCACTGGCGAACATCCGTCTTGCCTATGACTTTGAGCCGGTGATTGAGCACTTTAGCCGGCGCCATGGCCCTGATTCTGTGCAGCATATCCTCGAAAACATCGACCGGTTGCTCCCCGCCTTCAGTAAGGCGCTTCAATAGAAACCGGGGCAGGGGCAGCTGAAGCACTGCTTCCATGGGCAGACAGCGGAGGGTTTTCAATACAAGCGGCCGGGGCGACCGGGCAAATGTTGCGCTCAGAATCAGGCATCTGGCTTTGAGCAGGCCTGAGCCGATAAGGGCCACAGCCACCGGCCCGGAAAAAGATTCGGCGATAACTATTGCCTCCCCATCCGGCTGAACCTGCTGCCTCACGCATTGAAGGTTTTCCTCGAAGCTGAGCAGCCTGTCTGCCGGATACTGAATAACCTTTACGTTGACATCATGCGGCAGCAGCTTCGCAAGGGGCTCGAATGAAATTCCGGTGCCATCCATCCCCGGCATGAAAATAATTGTTTTGCCGCTTAGTGGGTGCATGTATCGTCTTTCAGAAAAAGAGGCTGGCTTGCCTTCTGCTTTTTTGAGCGTAAAGGGTGGGGATAACCCACCCTGACGATTTCATCATGAATAGCAGGGCAGCAGTCATACGGCTCACAAATCTTAGCGCGTGTATGATAAGTCATGTAATGTCATCCTGAACAAAGTGAAGGATCCCTGAATTCATTAAAACTACGGGATTCTTCGCTGCGCCCAGAATGACAGAACAAAGGTGCTTTGGCTTTTCGTACTCACTCTTATACCTTTATTTACCAAACACTGATTTCAGCACATCAGTTGTGCGTGCCGCAGGATCAGTTCTGATTTTCTTTTCTTCCTGCCCTACCATGACAAAGAGCCCCTCCATGGCCTTATTGGTCACGTAATCCTCAATGTCTATGGATGTTTTTGGAGCGAAAGGAATAGCATTGTACTTTGACATGATGCCGTTAAACATGGCTGTCGTTCCGGCCTCTCCCATGCTTGAAGAAACAATCGGCTTAAAGGCCCGAGAAATCTTATCGGAAGTTTTCCCCTTAAAAAATTCAGTCGCAGAGGTATCGCCGCCGCTGTAAATTTTGTTTGCATCCTCAATGCTCATGTCTTTAATGGCGCCGCCAAAAATAGAGGCTGCCTGCGGCGCTGCCTTTTCCGCGGCCCTGTTCATGCTGAGCGTAAAATCATCAACCTGCTTTTGCATGCCGGCTTTGGCCAGAGTATCGGCTACCAGTTTCATTTTTTCCGGCAGAGGAATTTTGATCGCCGGATTGTTAAAATAGCCGTCCGGTTTTGAAACCATTTGCACAGCCTTTTCCGTGCCGATTGACAGTGCCTGTTTAAAGCCTGAAACCATCATGCTTTCCGAAGGTGCACCGCCTTGCGCCTGTGCATATCCAAGATACATCAGACAGCAGAGCACCAGCGCCGTACCAGAAAAAATTTTTTTCATAACAGTTCTCCTTTCGTTAGAATATTTGACACAATGCTATAACCAGTATTCATGTGGTATCGAGAAACACGCACCCCGGTCATTCCGGCGTGCCCGAAATCTTTTTGTGCACACTACACAATCTGCAAACTGTGTTATTGCTCCTTATACTCCCGCCAGGATTTCCCGTCAATGAGCAGGTCCTGTATGACTGCGGAGCCGCTCCCGGATACCTTCAGAACAATTTTACCCTTGCCGGTCCGCACTGCCCTGTCAAGGGGCGCGGCGTACTGCTCGGGGATATAGAACTTCTCGATGCCAGCGGCAAAACGCCCGTTTTCGCATCTGCCTGCGATGAAAAGAGTGCAGTCGCTGTCTGCCATATCATCCTGGCTGATAAAACGGGCCCGGTAAAAATCTTCAGGGCCGAATTCTTCCGAGAGACAGGCATACAGTTTCTGCCCTCCTCCCTGCCCCCGGGAACAGTCGGGAGACGCGCCATAGTTGATGCGGTAGGTCAGATAATGGCCGGAGAGCAGGTCTCTCGGATCAAACCCCTCAATCGGCAGTATAACCTGGCTGCCCTGCGCAAGGCGCGCCTGCTTGCTGAACATCAGGCCCAGCAGTACTACAATCGGAAAAACCACTGCCGCAATCAAAAGATATTTTTTCATCCCAGCAGCCCTCCCAGCCATGCCTGCACTTTTTTGCGGGATTTATACCACCCCGCAACCGCGCCGATAATGATGAGCCCCGATACGATAAGCCCCATGCCCGTGGTGGCAAGGGAGCCGAACACCTGAAAGTAAATGATGAGAAACCGCAGGCCGATCAGGTTCACGCACAGAGTAAACAGCCGCTGATGGTTGAGGCCGGCAAACAGAAAGCTCAAAAGCAGCAGCATGCCGATACAGACCGCAGGCCCCATGAGTTTGAGCAGCAGGGGATAGTCTGAGGCATACGAGCCGTAGTGCTTGTAGTATGCCGTATAATCAATAATGCCGTAGAGGTTCATCATGAGGCAGAACAGGGCCACAAGCAGGCAGAGCAGTATGCGCGCTTTTTTCTCCAGGCTCTTCATGAAAAGAATCGCGGCGATGGCCGCCACGGTCAGAAAATCGACGGTAAGGTAGAGCACATTCGCGGAAACCACTGCCTGCGCCGCGCCAGAGCCATACTGAAACAGCCGGGCCGGATGCGCGGAGTTTTGCACTATGAACCCCGAGGAATGAGCAACATCGAAATACACAGTTGCCCCCATGCAGAGCATGCCTGCCCAGAAAAAAAATGGCCCGGCAAGCAAGTTCAAAGGCCGCATGCTGCGGCAGAACACAGCTGCCAGAAAAACCGACAGGGGCAGCGACCAGAAAAGGGCAAGCCGGTAGATGGCATCGGGCCCGCCGACCCGGGTTTCGTGAAAGCAGTACGATAAAACGGCTATCAGAAATGCGGCTGCCCAGAGATTGGGGATAAATCTTTTAAAGGAAAATAACGTTACGGGCAGCGTGATGATGCACCATAGCAGCAGGGCCTGATAAAGCTGGCCGCCGGTATGGTAAATTTGTGCAATGAGACCGATGGAGGCGAGGCAGAACAGGATGAAAAACGCCGCAATCGCCTCGAACACAGCCGGTTTAGCGCCGTCGCCGAAACGGCACAGGCAGGCGGCAAGACCTGCCAGCAGGGCAAAATCAGCAGTCAATTTCAGCCATGCAGGGATAGTGCTCCAGTTTGCCGCGACAAGGGAAATAACGCCAACGGCAACCACAGTCACCCCGAGCATGATGAAGCTGTACATCACCCAGGGCACGGTGCGCCGGCTGTTTTCATAGTCAATAATGCCGCCCGACTGCTTCGGGGTGATCAGCCCCTGCTTTTCCCACTCGGCAAGCTGCGCCGCAAGTTTTTGTGCCTTCATCTTCCCCCCTTTGTGTTTCGGTTCACTTTGTATAATGTAGCGTGCGCCGTGCGCACCGGATTATTCCTTTCCAATATGCT
>JAFGCP010000024.1 GCA_016932595.1 Deltaproteobacteria bacterium | reverse complement strand
ATGCAGCCGCCGAGATACGGGTTGAGAGCACCGAATTTGCGCCGGGTGACATGATCATGTTTCAGGGCGCGACCACGGGGGTGTTGTCTCAAAAAGTCGAGTCCATCGAAATACACCGGAGGCAGGTTGACCGGGCGCTCAAGGGAACCTCCGTAGCAGTTAAAACCGGCTCCCAGATCCGGCGGGGTGATAAGGTGTATGTGATAAAAACTCAGAAGTCAGGAGCCGGAACTCATAATTCAGAAGCCAGTAGAAATCATAAAGACTAAAAACGCCACAGTTTTTTATTGCATGAAACTCATTGCATCCTCCGTGCTTTTTATTCTGAATTTTGACTGCTGAATTCCGGATTCTTTTTTTAATGTGCATTAATACCTATGATCAGCATTGAAAATCTTTCAAAAAGCTATGGCGGGCAGGCTCTGTTTGAAGAGGCAAGCTTCAAGCTCGGGCAGCGCGAGCGCGTGGGGCTTGTCGGGCGCAATGGCCACGGCAAGACCACAATTTTTCGAATCATCACCGGTGATGAGCATGCCGATGAGGGGGCGGTCGTCATTCCCCGGGGCTACCGGATCGGCTATGTACGGCAGCATCTGGATTTTACCGAGAGCACGGTGCTGCGCGAGGGTTGCAGGGGCCTGGCTGAAGAAGACAGGCACAATCACTGGAAGGTCGAGAAGATTCTAGCCGGCCTGGGTTTTACCGCGAGCGATATGCAGCGGCCGCCCGAAGAGTTTTCCGGCGGCTATCAGGTCCGGCTGAACCTGACAAAGGTGCTGGTGTCTGAGCCGGACCTGCTCCTTCTGGACGAGCCGACCAACTATCTTGACATCACCTCGATACGCTGGATAGAAAGCTTTCTGCTGGCATGGCCCCATGAGCTGATGCTGATAACGCATGACCGCGGTTTCATGGACAAAATTGTGACCCATGTCGTTGGCATTCACCGCCGCCGCGTCCGCAAGATACCGGGCAACACGGAAACCTACTATTCCCAGCTGGCACTGGAGGAGGAGGTGTATGAAAAGACGCGCATCAATGACGAGCGGCGCAAAAAGGAAATAGAGCTTTTTATCTCTCGCTTCCGTGCCAAGGCCCGTCTGGCCGGCATGGTCCAGTCGCGTGTAAAAAGCCTCGCAAAAATGGGCAAGCGCGACCGGCTGGAAGAGATTAAGGATCTTGATTTTTCTTTTCGTGAAAAACCGTTCAGCGGCAAATATATGATGTCGGCGAGTGATATTGCCTTCGGTTATACTGCCGGCCAGGCCCTTATCAAAAATTTTTCCATCAGCATTGCCGCCGGCGACCGGATATGCGTTGTCGGGAGAAACGGCAAGGGCAAAACAACGCTGCTGAAACTGCTTGCAGGCGCCCTTCAGCCCCAGGCCGGCGAGATCACTGCCAACCCCAATGTAACGGCCGGATTTTTCGAGCAGACCAATATCAAAACGCTTGTTGATTCCCGCACGGTCGAGCAGGAGGTGCTGTATTCCGCGCCCGATGTGGACAGCCAGCTGGCGCGCAATCTCTGTGGCTCCATGATGTTCGAAGGGGATGCCGCGCTCAAGAAAATAAGCGTTCTTTCAGGCGGTGAGCTAAGCCGCGTGCTGCTGGCAAAAATCCTCGCCACTCCCGTAAATTTGCTGCTGCTTGACGAGCCCACCAACCATCTTGACATGGAATCCTGCGACGCACTTGTTGCCGCTCTTGACAGCTTTGAGGGCGCAGTTGTCATGGTCACGCATAATGAGATGTTTCTCCATGCTCTTGCCCGGCGTCTTATTGTGTTTCAGGATGAGATCCCTTCTGTTTTTGAAGGCAGCTACCAGTGGTTCCTTGAAAAGGGCGGCTGGGGCGATGATGAGGCTGTTGCGCGCAGGCCCGATGTGACTACGGGCATGGCTTCACAGCAGCCCGAAAAACTCACTAAAAAAGAGCTCCGCCGCATACGTTCTGATTTTTTTACCGAGCGCGGCCGGGTGCTGCGGCCCCTGGAAGAGCGGATGGCGGATGTCGAAGCTGATATCGCAACGCGGGAGGCCGAGCTGAACGGCTTATATGCCGCTATGCAGGATGCCGCGCAAGCCCAGCATGGCGCCCGCATTACTGAGGTATCTCAGGCCCTGCAGCCCTGCAGGCAGGCGGTAGATGAACTGTATGAGGAGCTTGACCGCCTGACCGTTGAGCTTGAATCGCAGCAGGCCGTGTTCGATGCCCGCCTTGCAGAGATCGAGCACCTGGAGGCGGCTCAGGCCTGATGCGCCAGGCATTGTTTATAGCTGTTTGTCGTGCTTGCTCTTCTATAGGCGCGTTTTCCTAAGAATAGAAACTGATATGCCTTCCCCGGACCCTGCCACCTGATCCCTTCGCCCTCAGCCGGCTACCGTTTGCTTATCTGCCGGTGCTGCAGTGCCGGCAGCTTTTCCCGTGTCTGCCGGGCGGCGGGCTGACTGTCTGAGCCCGTTTGCGCCCGGATGGCAGTTGAGCCATGAATCATGACGATTAATTCATCAATCATTAGATTGAGCTTATGCGCCTGATGGGAGAGCTCCTGGCTGGCCGATGCCGATTCCTGGGAATGGGCCGCATTGCCCTGGGTGACATTTTCCATCTGTGAGATGGCCTTGCTGATCTGGTTGATGCCTTCGGCCTGCTCCCTGCTTCCCTCTGAGACTTCGCTGTTGAGCTGCTTGACCTGCTGAATGCTCTCAACGATGTCCGCAAGGATCGAAGAGGTTTCCTCCATCGCCGAAACGCCTGAGTCGGCATACTGCTGGGCTTCTTCGATAAGCTCTGCCGTGTTTTGAGCAGCTTCGGCAGAGCGCCTGGCAAGGTTGCGAACTTCTTCCGCCACCACGGCAAAGCTCCTTCCCGCCTCACCGGCTCTGGCCGCTTCAACAGCCGCGTTAAGGGCCAGCAAATTGGTCTGAAAGGCTATTTCATTGATTGTTCTGAGTATTTTTGCTGTCTGATCTGATGAGGTTTTTATATTGCGCATCGAACCCGACATTCGTTCCATCGCCGCAGAACCCCTCTCTGCAGCCATGAAAGCGTTCTCGGCCATAGAGGTTGCCTGTGCGGCATTGGCTGCGTTCTGCCTGGTCATGGCTGTGAGCTCTTCAAGGGATGCCGATGTTTCTTCAATGGATGAGGCCTGTTCGTTTGAACCCTGGGCAAGCGAATGGCTTGAGGAAGCAACCTGATCGGCTCCCGATTCAACCTGACCGGAAGCGCCGGAGAGGCCTTTGATAATGCGGCTTAAGTTTGTGTTTATTTTATTAGTAAACAGGGTAAGCATGAGGCCAATGATGAGGATCGTTATGGTGGTGATCGTGAAATTTATGCTGCGCAGTTTTTTGGCGGCGGCAAAAAGCTCCTCAGTCGATACCGTTATCACCACGATCCAGCCTGGCTCTTTGATTGCGTCGAATATGGCAATTGCCGGCTTGCCCTCAAACGTATAGTCTTTACGGCCGCTTTTTCTGTTGATGATGTCCCTGCCGAAGTCCGTTATACCGAAGTTTTTCTGCATGACTTTGCTTGCATCGGGGTGTGCAACGGTCAGGCCAGCGGTATTTAAAATGCAGGCATAGCCTGTGGTGCCGACCTTGATGGGCTCGATGAGCTGGCTGCTCATATACTCTATATTGATAATGCCTATAAGCACCCCGAGCGTCTCGGCTTTGTCCAGCGAAAGCACAGGGCTTGCGATGGCAAAGAAGGGCTTGCCGCTTGTGTTTGATATCATGGCATCGGACATTGTCTGCCTGCCCGCCAGTGCCTGCCCGAAAAAAGGATAGTCTGAAGCATGCACCTTGCCGATCAGCGTATCCCTGCTTGTTGAAGCGACAAGCTCGCCTTTTTTGTTTGCAAGGGCGATAACTTCGTAATAGGGGGCGTTTTTTTTGAAAGTCTCGAACTGTTCGTCGGCGATAAAGCGCGTTTCACGGCCGAGATCCGTGTCGCTTAAAGCCTCTGCAAAAATCTGCTCCGTAGCCCAGTTTCCCACCTCTGTTTTTCTGCTTTCAATCCAGAAGCCTATGTTTTTGGTCGCCATGGAGCTCATCTGGGTCATTTGGGCCATGGCGCTATCATTCAGCATGGCGCGGGTCCGCGCATAGGAAATAATAGTCGAAATGCCCATGCCGAGAACGATGAGCACCAGTGTCGGTATAAGAAAATTTTTTCTTAAAGTCCAGTTTAGCAGTTTCACTGAAAGAGTCCCTTCACATGGAGTTAGCTGCGCTGAGCTGTTGTGCCTTGTGGCCATAGATACAGGCCCGTAGCTGGATCTTGTATACGCTCGGGCGGCCGGCCTGAAAGCTCCTGCATATATATTTCAGCGGCAAAAATAATTGATGGCGACATGAGGTGCCCTCCGAAGGCGCCTCCGCTCCGGTCGCCGAACAGGGCATGGGCATGCACGAATGGCGAGCCTTGTTTGAATGTAACATTGCCCGTGCAGGATAGCACCTCAAAGGGCCCCTCGCGCTTGATTGTCAGGTACTCGTGAGCCTCCTGATCATAGTAGCCGAAAGTGGCGCCGGTAACCGCGCCTATGATGGAAATAGAAGCATGTTGTATGCCTTGTTCCTGAATAATACGCATGACTTCTTCAAGCAGATCATGCCCAAAGCGCAACGGAGCGAGAAAAGAGCGCTGGGAGGGTTTTGTTTTTTTTGCTTTTTGCATAGTGCAAAACTATACTATTGAATTATTTTCGTCAAATTTTTAAATTTTTTTAATACGTTTTTTTAAAATAATTTACAACATATTATTTACTGTAGTTCATGCGCCAAACTTTGAGGGGGCATGTTTTAAATGGTCGGCAAAAAATCTATCATACCATGACGGATGCACTATTTCATCCTGTACTGCACCGCACAGTCGGAAAATCCGACCCGGGATTGAACAATAAGAGCCTCTGCACTTAATGGATTTTATTCATCTAAGGCGGTATGGCTGGATACATTCACCGTGGAACGCGAGCACACTGTGGCAACGGCTTATTTTTTTTGAAAAGCCAGTGTCTTTTCAAAACAGCCATGTGATAGTAAACCCATCCGTTTCTCTGAGGCCCCGTTTACTTTGCCACATATTTTTTTTCATGATTCACTGCTTGACAGATAGGCCGCGATGAGCTAAAAAAATTAAATTTTATTAAAAATAATTATTATATTAATCAATGTCCAATATTACAGAGCTCTAAAAAGGAAAATTATAAATATAAAATTAAAAATAAAGACGGTAAAGCTTTGGATATTTTCACAGTGCAGTGAAGGCTGTGAACTGGATAAAAAAAATGGTCAGTACGAAAAGCATACAGAATAAAGGAAGAAGCATCTCATGAAGAAAATATTTTTTTTGTCATTATGCACAGCAATTATTCTTTTAGAAGTGGTGTTTTTACGGCCTGGAATATCTGATGAGTCAACATCAAGCATACCAACCTCATCAAGCACAACCACAATTTTAGACACTAGTGCACCGGAGCCGCCCAGAATTATAGGAGTAACAGAAGGGTCGCTCTATAAGAGTTTCACCTATGCCGGGGCTGCAAGATCTGTCAAACCAACATGGTATGATGCTGCAGGAACAGTAAGTACGGCCACGGTAAGTAAAAATGGCGGCAATCCTCAACCTCATACAAAAGGGTTTTTTCAGGACTTTGCCGATACGGGAACCTATGAACTAGTTGTTAAAGCTACAAAAACGTCAAACGGCCTGACAGCTGAAACCAGTGTCAGCTTTACCATAAATGCCGCAGCCCTGGAGGATGTTTTCATAACCAACGCAGAACTTGGCGGCACAGCCCTTGCAATACAGTATGTTAAAAACACCTACTATGGTAGCCGATACCCTGTTTTTGCTCTATGGGCTGAAGATAGCGGAGGGAATTTTTTGCACAATCTGTATGTTTCAGGCGTGCCGGCAACAAACATAATGAGATTTACCAACACGCTCGCGAATCGGCCACAGCTGCTTCCTTACTGGTCACACAAAGCATGTGAGGGTAAATCCTATGGCAGCACTTTTCTCTATCTTTCACAGCCGGAAATTCCCGTTCCTTCAAACCTTGATGCTGTTACCGGTGCAACTCCATCGGGGGATTTTATTGTTCAAACACAGGCTGAGCCGGCAAGTGAAAACAGTGTAAAAATAGTTTTTGAAATTAATATACCGTATGATTGGGGCTGGTATTTTACTGCAGACAAGTATTCTGACACCTACTACGCGGCCAATGGAGAGCCGTCACTGGTGTATGCCGCCGATATTGATCTTTTGAGTTCTCCGGGCACAGAATATGCCTTGCATTGTATAGGTTACGGGCATTATGCCGGCGGAGACGGTCTTCTGTATACTGATTTTGAATTCAACAATACTTTTATTTTTGATTATGCCGCAGATATGGTGGAAAGCATTATAATTAGAATAGGGGATGATCCTACTGACGCAGATACTGACGGAACAATCGATGTGGCGGATAATTGTCCTACCATGTGCAACAGCCTGCAATCTGATGCAGACAGTGACGGCACTGGAGATGTCTGCGATACCGCTCCCGGCTGCGGCGGCTGCGGACAGGCTGCCTGCGAGGTGAACTGCGATATCGATATTGACGCCATACTGAATGACGCAGACAATTGCCCCGCCGTATATAATGTGCAACAGCTTGATGCCGACAGTGACGGCACTGGAGATGTCTGCGATACCGCTCCCGGCTGCGGCGGCTGCGGACAGGCTGCCTGCGAGGCGGCGTGAACGTTGTAGCGCGGTAAGCGGTTGATCAAATACGACAAAGGCCGGTCCTGACCAGGGGGCCGGCCTTTGTCTTTGCATTATCTCAAGCGGGCAGACTATCGTGCATCATGCCACGGCAGCCTTACAAATCCCAGTTTTCTTCCTTATTGAGCACCTTTATAGCGCAGAATTCTCCGCACATGGTGCACACATCGCTGTCGGTTGGCTTGCGGCTGTCGCGCATGGCGCGGGCACAGTCAGGATCAAGGGAGGTTTTGATCTGGCCTTCCCAGTCAAGCGCCTTGCGGTATTTTGCCATGGTAATGTCGCGCTCAAGGGCGCGCTTATTGCCCTTGGCAATGTCTGCTGCATGGGCAGCAATTTTGGAGGCGATGACGCCTTCGCGCACATCCTCTAACGTGGGCAGGCGCAGATGCTCGGCAGGCGTGACATAGCAGAGATAGTCGGCGCCGTGCATGGCTGCAATGGCGCCGCCGATGGCTGAGGTGATATGGTCATAGCCCGGGGCCGAATCGGTCACAAGAGGCCCCAGCACATAAAAGGGCGCGCCGTTGCAGAGCCGCTTCTGCAGCTGCATGTTTGTGGCAATCTGGTCGATGGGCACATGGCCGGGCCCTTCGATCATGACCTGCACCCCGCGCTCCATGGCCCGCTGGGCAAGCTCGCCAAGGGTGATAAGCTCCTGTATCTGGCAGCGGTCCGTCGCATCGGCGATGCAGCCGGGCCGCATGCCGTCGCCCAGGCTCAATGTCATGTCATAGGCCGCGGCTATATCAAGCAGCCGGTCATATTGCTCATACAGGGGGTTTTCCCTTTTATTGTGAATCATCCAGGCAACGGTAAATGATCCGCCCCGGCTCACCACACTCATGATCCTGCCCTGGTTTTTGAGCCGCTGAGCAGCCTCGCGCGTCATGCCGCAGTGCACGGTCGCAAAGTCGATGCCGTCTTCAGCCTGCTGCTCGATGACGCGGAACATGTCATCAGCAGTCATGTCAACGATTTTTTTGCCGTTTTTTGCGGCTTCTATGGCTGCCTGATAGAGCGGCACGGTTCACACCGGCACGGTGGAGCGCTTGAGCACTTCGCGCCGGATGCCATTGATGTCACCGCCGGTGGAGAGGTCCATGACGGTGTGGGCTCCTGCTGCGATGGCAACATCGAGCTTTTTGAGCTCATCGTCGAGATTTGCGCAATCCTTGGACGTGCCGATATTGGCATTGATTTTTGTGGCCATGCCGCGGCCTATGCCCATGGGGGTGATGGTGCGGTGGTTTTTGTTGACCGGT
>JAFGCP010000023.1 GCA_016932595.1 Deltaproteobacteria bacterium | reverse complement strand
GCATACCCCCAGTCGCGCCGGGCATCGAGATTACCCATGAACAGCATGTCCTGCCTGCCGTGCATGATGCCGGCGGCGGCAACCGTAATCTTACGGGTCACAAACGTTCTGCCCCGTCGCTGGCTTTCGTGGTTGAACAGTATGCCGTTTGAGGCGTGAAGCCCGTATGCCTCGCGGTAGTTCACCACAACCCAAAAGGCATACAGCTTTGCGGCGGCATAGGGCGAACGGGGATAGAAGGGGGTTGCTTCCGTCTGGGGAATGTCCCGCACCTTGCCGTACAGTTCCGAGGTGGATGCCTGATAAAACCGCGCTTTGTCCTTCAGGCCGACCTCCTTGATGGCGTCAAGAAACCGCAACGTACCCAGGCCGTCCACCTCGGCCGTGTATTCCGGCACTTCGAAAGACACCTGCACATGAGACTGCGCGCCGAGATTGTATATCTCGTCAGGGACGGTTTTTTCAAGCAGCCGGTTCAAGTTGCTGCTGTCGGTCAAATCGCCGTAGTGCAGAAAAAGCCGCGCGCCCTTTTGATGCGGATCATGATAGATATGATCGATCCGGCGGGTGTTAAACGAGCTCGACCGGCGGATGATACCGTGCACGGTATAGCCCTTGGCAAGAAGCAGCTCGGCAAGATACGAGCCGTCCTGCCCGGTAATACCCGAAATAAGTGCGGTTTTCATGGCTGTAAAAATGAAGGTTGTTCGTTGACAGTTGCAACGGTCAGCAGTGAACAATCAGAGATACTTTTTCATATGCTCCGGCCGCAACACGCCTCAGCTCGCCCTGCCGAAAAAAGGGATCTTGCTGAGCAGGCCCTTTGATTTTTTATGCGCCTTTTTTTTGCTGTCAGAAGCATAGGTGTAGCCATAATAGTGCCGGGAATAATAGTAGCCCACCGTTGTCGTATCATAGGCGTTCAGAACGGCGCCAAGCACCTTCGCCCCGATGCCCTCAAGATTTTCCAGGGCGCTCTGTACGATGCCCCGGGGTGTTGCGCCTGCCCGCACCACAAGCACGGCGCCGTCGGCGACATTTGCCGTTACCAGGGTATCGGTGACGCCGGCAAGGGGCGGCGAATCAATGATGATCATTTTAAAATTCTGTTTGAGCTGCTCCAGCAGGCTATGCATGGCCCTTGAGCCCAGTATTTCCGAGGGATTGGGGGGCAGGCGGCCGGAGGGAAGCACAAAAAGATTCGGAATTTTTGTTTGAAACACCGCTTCAGACAGTGTTTTGTTATGCACTAGAAGATTTGACAGCCCCTCCTCCTGCCTTATGCCGAAAAGCTTTCGCAGCTGGGGCCGGTGAAAATCGCCGTCAATCAATGCAACCTTATAGCCGTACTGGGCCATAACGATGGCAAGATTGACGGCCGTGGTGGTTTTGCCCTCCTGGGCCACGGTGCTGGAAACAAGCAGCACCCGGAGCTCTGCATCGGCCCGTGAAAAAAGAATATTTGTGCGCAGTGCCCGGTAAAACTCGCTGATATTTGAGCGGGGCGTATGGAATGTCTCCAGCGCCGGCGGAGTTGTTGTCGCCTGCATCAATCCGCCCTCCTTGGCGCCATGCAGGGGCACAAGGCCGAGAAAGGGAATGCGCAGATGCCGCTTAATATCTTCGGGAGATGAGAGCGTATTGTTCAGGTATTCCAGAAAAAACGCCATGCCCACGGCAAGACCAAGCCCAAGCACAATGGCTATAAGCATGTTGCGCGCCTTGCGAGGCTTGACGGGAAAACGTGGCACCTCGGCCTTATCGACCATACGGATATTGTCCGTCTTCAGGCTTTCAGATACGGATTTTTCCTTGAACCGCCGCAGCAGCAGCGCATACATTTCTTTAGCGCTCTCAGCCTGCCGATACAGGTTGGTGTATTCAACGGCTTTCTGATTGAGATCGAGGGATTGATTTTTTTGCGCATCGAGGGCCTGTTTGAGAGAATTCTCCTTGGCAAGAGCTATTTTATAATTGTTCTGCAGAGAATTGACGATACGGCTTATCTCCTGCTCCTTTTTTGACCTCAGGTTCCGCAGCTCGGACTGCAGGGCGACCATTTGCGGATGATTGGCCCCGTATTTTTTCGACAGCTCGGATTTTTTCTGCGAAAGCTCCACTTCCATGGTCTTGATCTGCTGAATGATCGTATTGCTCAGCACATCGGGGATGGAATCGAGCATGTCGGGATTTTTTGCAAATTCAACGGCCTGATTATAGCGGGTTTCAGCCTCCACGCGGGCGGTTTCAGCTTCCACGACCTGAGAATTGAGCTGGGCGAGCTTCTGCGCCGTAATGGTTTCCGTATCGCCGGTAAAATCCGTCACTATGTCAAACTTCTGCTTGTAGCTCAGCAGGGCTGCCTCGGCGGCCTCAACTTTTCTCCGCTCCGCTTCCATATTCTCATTGAGCCATTGCACGGAATACTTGACAGCATCAACCTTGTTTTCGAAATTATAGTCGATATAGGTCTGGATAACCCCATTGGCTATTTCTGCGGCAAGGTCAGGGTCAGGCGATAGATAGCTTACTCCAACGAGCCGGGTATTGCGCAGCGGCTCGATCCGCAGGCCGCCGAGAAAAAAACTGATCAGGTTATTATAGAAAAGGGTTTTATCTTCCTCGCCGCCAGCATGCTCTGTATCCTGCTTGGGCCGGGGAAAAAATTTTGCATTCTCCGCCAACCCCAGCCGGTCAATAACCTTGCGCGCCAGCACCCGGCTTTCAAGAATTTTATACTGCGTCTGATACCACTCCACGCTAAAGGGATCGGAAAAAATATACTCATTGAAATTCAGCGTATTGGGGGAGTCTTTTTCTATAATGAGGGTCGCTCGTGCCTGATACATAGGGGTTGCGGTAAAATTCACAAAAAGGGCAAAGAAAAAAATAACGCTGAAAATGGCCACGGCCATGCGGCGGTGTTTAAGAACAACGCGCATATAGTCACGCAGATCTATGCTTTGTTCCGGATCAATCAAATCTCCGCCGTCGAACAGCTCCCGGTTGTCATCCATATACTTTGCTCCGAAAATAAAAATCAGGCGACAAACACCAAAATTCCTTGATGCAGCACCCCAAATAACTGTTTTGGCCGGTACGTTATTTACAGGCTATGAACACCATACACAAAGCGGCTTGCAGAAGCGATTACTGTAACCGCCGCAACAAAAGCGACGGGCATGAGCATGCCGCCTTTTTTTCCGCTGCCCATACCACGCCTGCCCTGCCCGCACCGCATTTCATCGATAAGCAACGGGCCTGCATTCATCAGCCATGCAAGGTCCTGCTTAATTGCCACTGGCAGGCGCGGGAAGCCCCTGCGCGACAAACGCGCTTCAATGCCCTCTGTAAGGACTTGGTCTGGTGGCGCTTTGCAGCACAACAGCCGGCAACTTCATGCAACCGTGGCTAGAAAAAGCTCTCCGGCACAATGATGATATCGTTTGGCTGTATAATGACGTCGCGGATTTTCTTGCCGGCTTTGGTAATATCATCGACCCTGACTTCAAGCACCTTTTCCTGGCCGTTTTCAGTGCGGATAATTCTCGTGCTGTTGCGGGCCGCGATATTGGTGAAGCCACCGGCGATGCCGATGCCTTCCACGAGGGTCAACTCGCGGTCGATAAGCGGATAGGGCCCGGGCTTGTTCACCTGACCGATAATATAAAAACTCTCCGCCGTCGGAATAAACAGCGTATCCTTATCGCGCAGTTGCAGGTTTGCATACTGGTCGGTTCCCCGCAGTATGCCCTGAAGGTCCACATCGATGACAATCTGCTTTTCCTGCGCAGTGCCGGCATTTTGCATGCGAACGATTTTGGCCCTTTTGCCGGCGCCGGTTTCCTTTATGCCGCCTGCTTTGGAAATAGCATTTAATATCCTCTCATGCGCGGTCAGGGGGTAGCTTCCCGGTGAAGCGACGGCGCCCAAAACCATGAACTGCTTGCTGTTATACTCCGTGACCACGACCGCTACATGGGCATTGAGCAGGTACTGCCCTTCGGAAAACTTCCTGGAAATAAGCTCGCCGATTTCCGCCGTGCTCAGGCCTTCAACCCTCAGCCGCGAAATAAGCGGAAACGACAGGTACCCGTCGGCTGAAACGCGCACGGCATCCCGCGACAGGTCTGGTTCCTCATAGACCTTAACGGCCAGAACATCCCCGCCGCCCACGATGTAATCCCGCGTGCCGCTGCCGACAGCTTCAGGGTAAAGCCGCATATATTCGGCAACGGTAATGCTGCGGATTTTGCCGGCAAGCACTCGGCGCAAAACATCTGCATCGCCGGCGCCTCCTGCTGCGCTTTGCCTGATCTGCTGCACCTTTGCCAGGTCGGCATCCTTCAAGCCTGGCAGTGAGCCTTTTTCCGAACTGACGCTTACCACCTTGACGATATCGCCGCCTGTTGCGCTACAGCCGGCATTGCACAGCAGCAGCGCCAGGGCGCAGCCGATAAAAGCATACATCCGCATAATGTTCGCCGTTTCCTTCTTTAAATGGCCCGTACGACCCCCGCGCTCGAACAGCGCAGCGCAAGGGGCTCAAAACCGCGTTTATCTGTTGTTTTATATTCGGTAACCCGAGGGACAAAGATGCTGTAAACAGCAACCTGCTTTTTTTCGCTATCAGGCCCCGGATAATGCCTTTTCTGTATGACTTTCTTACCGTAAAAGGTCTGGCCTGCTGCGCTGCTGCAAAAACACATACCCGCCTCTGCACAGCTTGTGCTCAAACAGCACATAAGCCGCTTTGCTGATTGCCAAAGTCAACAACCACCCGGCATAGCGGGTGGCTTGATCGCGCCCTGAAAAGACGAGAGAAAAAACACGTGGTGTTTTCAGGCGCCTTCTTCGGAAACCATCGCCATGGGCGATGGTTTTCTAAAAATCAATAAACCGCGGGATTTTGCATGTCGGCAGTAAAGCCCCAATAACCGACAGAGGCTTTTTCCTTAATGGTACGCTGCGGGTTTGAAATCAAGCGAAATGCCAAACCGGTTAATTTTATATCCCGAATAGGAATCGTTTGAGTTATTATGAAAATAATTGTATTCGAAGCCGGCAATAAGCCATTCTTTTATCTCATATTTCAGGCTTGTGGTCACCCGGTGCACCGTATCTTTCCTGCTGTCGGAAAAATAAGGGGAATTTGCGGAATAGCCCTCGCTTTTGTGCTTGTTTTTGCCCAGCGAATAGCCGAGCAGCACTAAAAATCTTGACTTGATTCTCTGCTCAACGCCGATACCGAAACGTGTCGTCCTGAAATAGCCGCTCACGCCTGCTTCAAGCTGATAGAGTTCCCTTTGAACCGTAAAAATAAACTTTCTGCCCTCGTTCTGCCTGAAGATAAAGCGCGTTCCCGCTATCCAGTTGTCATGATCCTTGTAGCGGTACCCGTTCCGGTCGCGGCTGTTGTTATGGCTGTTCCACTGATAGCCGAAATTTATTTCTCCGGCGTACCGGCCGCCGTCGTCCCAGGTCAGGCCGGTGTTGACCCGCTGCCAGTCATAGGAGGCATCATTGGAGCTGGTCACGCCGTTGCGATGGGTAAAATAATTCTGCCTGCCGTTATGATACCGCAGAAAAGCCCAGGTTTTATGCGCCACCTTTGTCTCAACGCCAAGGCCCGCCTCATTGTAATAGTAATCCTGATTATAATCCTCACCGTAATAATAATAGGGGATGTCCATGCTATTGTAGCCGGTATTAGCATAGCCCCCGCTGCTGTATATACCAGAATTATTCTTATAGTCCTGCCGGTAAAAATTATAGTACGCTAAAAGCCTGAGCCGTTCGCTGAATTTAAATCCGACTTCGGTTTTCAGATCATTGAACCAGCGCTCGGTCTGCCGGCCAAGCTTATATTCATTCAGGCCGCCATAGGGGTCTTTAGAATGCACCAGTGAATTTTTTATTTTCACAATCAACCCGCCGGGGGACAGATAGTTCAGGTCGAAAAACAGCTCATGGCGCTTCCAGTCATTGTCCTTATTATCTGAATAGTAGGCAAAAAGGCCCTTGTAGCCAAGCTTGAACTTGCCCCTGCCCTGAATGGTGTAGTCGAGCATCAGGCCGGGCCTGAACTGCGTTATCCAGTCTGATTCCTTGTTGTGCTTGTCGTAATAAATATTATCATCATAAATCTCATCAACGCCCATGCTGGGCACGATAGCAAGATTGCCGAAACGTATTTTGCCGCCCGCCGCCAGGGCTGCACACGGTAGAAAGGCCGGCAGCGCCAGGGTCAGCAATAAGATCAGAAGCGTTTTCTTCATATTTATCAAACCCCCCTATTTTTTCAGCAGTTCCTGGATCCACGGTTTGATTTTAGCGGTATCGGGCCGCAGAGAGGCTTGCGGCCCGGGACTCGTCATATCGAACCTGAGCGCATGAAAGGTGATATTGTCCCGCGGCACCTGGCTCAGCATGCAGCCCAGGCTTGCGATGCGCGCAGGGCTTAAATCGGTCACGAAATTTTCCCGAAGCCTGCCAATAAGTCCGGGAAGCTTGACCAGGTTGGCCGGCTCGCCCATGCGCTGCAAAACCGCCTTCACATAAGGCACCTGGCGTATATTTCGCCCGAGATCGCCCAGCCCGATAACATCGACCTGCCGGATATAGGAAAGAGCCTCCTGGCCGGTAAGATTCCGCTTGCCTGCCAGCACCACATGCTTGTAGGCGTCTACGTCATAGGGCACCTCCACCTCGATGCCCCCCAGGCCGTCTACCAAATCCGCAAAGCTTGACTGCGGCACCGTCATATAGCGGTCGGGCGCCACGCCGAAGTTGTCGTAAATAATCTGGGCCATCGCGGTGGTTGCCGCCAGGTATTGCTCCTTCAGGGTGCCCTTTGTGCCGGTCTGCACGATATCAAACACATCGCCCAGCCGGGCCTCCTTGATTTTTTTATCCGCCAGCGCCGGGGTTTTCACCCACAGGTCGCGGGAAAGGTCGACGCAGGCCACGGTTAAATCGCTGTAGTCGACTTTTAAAAACCTGATGGCGTCAGCGCCATAGGGATATTCCTGCCGCTCGTCAGTGCCAAGAAATAAAATAATCAGGGCATCGCTGAAGCCGCAATTGGATGAGCCCATGAACGGCTCCTCAGCATCCTTTTCCTCCTCCCCGATACTCAGCTCAATCAGCTGGGCTACCTTCCCGGGAAACTCTTTCGCTGCAGCTGCAGGTGCTGTCGGGGACAAGGCGTGCATAGGGGCCGCTTCAATCACTGCAGGATCAACCGCCTGCGGCGCGGCGCTCAGTTCCGGAAAAATAGCGCTGCTTTCGTTTTTCAGCGGTGCCGGCGCCGGGGGCTTCTGAAGATTTAACTGCAAAGACGGATCAAGCGGCCGGGTAAACGCTGTGTACCCGAAATAAGCTGCAGCGCCAGAAGCCAGAATCAGTAGAAAAAAAACGATTATCCAGATTTTCTTTTTTCCTGTCATGGCCTTCTCTTTTCTTTATTTACCATTAATCGCTAGCGTCAAAAACACGCCATGCCCTGAAGGAGCTTCAGGGCAGATAAAACTTTTTTAAATTAAAAAAATGAGGTTGATTATAAAACCAATTCGCCTTTTTTGTCTATGTTTTTATTTCGAATTCGCTTTCAATAAGCCGAATACACTGACTGATAATACCACATTAATTCGATATTGGAAATTCTTATCATCTGAGATTTATTATTAAAAAACCCGGCTCACGTTTTATTAATAACATAGAAAATCCATTTTGGTAGTATAATCGGCAGGATCCGGCAATAGCTTTATATTTTTTTAGAAAAAAATTTATAAATACTCATACCGTACAGGCCATCAAGGCTATCGGTTTTGGCCACTATCCGTTTTCTGCTTTTTTTTCAGCTGCGTTTTGCCTTGCCTACCTTTATCTGTAATCCAGTCTTTCAGCTGATTTCTTTTGTTTTCGATCTGCGCAAAGCGCACGATCTCTTTATCGCGCATCAGCAAACGCCACACAATTGCGCCCTGCTTTTGCAGCATACCCCTGAAGCGGGCACAATACTGTATAAGCAGCGCCAGCCGACCGCGGGACTGGGGATGCACAATCCGCATGATCCTGCCGGAGGGAACTATCTGCCGCAGGCAGTATCCGAGCTTGGCCGAAATGCTTTCACCGCCGAACAGGCGGGCAATGTCCGAAGCAACGGGCGTAGCCCGCTCAAACACCAGTTCCCGGGCAGCGGCCAGCTCATGCCCGGAAGGGGCATCCGGCATGCCGGCCGAGCGCACCTCCTGCGGCAGCACAAGGCCTGCCATGCTCTCCGACAGATAAAGCATCAAAAGCAGGCATCGCTTCAGGCTCCACTGCTCTGCCCGGCCGAGCAGGCTGCCCCAGCTGATGTGGTTGCGGTAGTAAGCCAGGGTGCGGGCCAGGTCGAAAAAAGGCAAAGGCCCCATTTCAAGGCCATGGTCCACGGCTGCATGTACGCACAGGTGCAGCACAAGATCTTCAGGGCACAGCGTCAGGGCCGCTTCTGCCTGAACCGATGCCGGCCGAGCCCGCTCCCACAGGTCACCCACGGCAAACCGATCGGAAAACGGCGGGCCGCAGATATTGTAATGAATTTCAATGGCCGGAGCATGTTTTTTTACATACGGCGGCAAATGCCCCAGGGCATGGCCAGTATTTTTTTCAGCGTTTGCATACCCCTGCCCGGCCAGAACCTCATGGGCCCGCAGCAGATCAGCGTGCCGGACCAGTAAGTCAATATCGCCCATGGGACGCAGGGCCACATTGCCGTAAACGATTTCCGCCAGGTGAGCACCTTTCAGAAGGATGACCGGCGCCCCGGCATCATGAAAACAACGAAGCAGCGTTCCCAACTGCAAGTAAAGCCGCATATTGCGGCCCGCGTTAAGGTAATAGGCCTCCTGGAGCCGCTGCCGCATCTGCGGCGGAACCGGACCCGCGTCAAAAAACGGCTTGAGCCGGTGGTACAGCTGCGGCGCCAGATTATAGCCCAGCGCTGCCCGCACGACACCGTCCCAGTCGCTTGCGGTGAAGCTTTGCAGCCTGGCCGTCGCCGCTGCGGGCGTATCGTGCGCCAGGCAGTCAAGCAGCAGTCTGTGCACATGATTCATAGCCACTGCAGCGCCCGTGCCATTACATTAAACCGCCTATGTTAGGATGTGTCGTTTATTTGTGTTAATGTTTTCAGAAGTCACGCAGGCAAAAGGAATTGGTCGTTGGTTGTTGTTCGTTGATCGTTGTTTGTCGATTAGTTTTAAACGACCAACGGTCAACGATCCTGCTGCCCCGTTACCCGTCACGATTCACGTTTTACGCTTTACGATCACTTATAATGCCGGGCCTGCAGGTCGAACAGACTGGCGTATTTGCCCCCCCTTCGCACCAGCTCATCATGGCTGCCGTGCTCGAGAATGCGGCCCTGCTCGAGCACATAGATACAGTCAGCCATGCGCACCGTTGAAAACCGGTGGCTGATCAGCACGGCGGTCCTTCCGTCAAGGAGCCTGCGAAACGCCGTAAACACCTCATGCTCGGCCCGGGCATCCATGGAGCTCGTGGGCTCGTCGAGAATGATAACACGGGCATCGCTGAAAAAAGCCCGCGCCAGCGCAAGTTTCTGCCACTCGCCGATGCTGAGCTCCTGGCCGTCTTCAAACAGGCGGCCCAGCTGCGTGTCAAAGCCCCTGTCGAGCCTGCGCAGGGCCTCTGCCGCACCGGTCTGCTCCGCCGCCACGACAATACGCGGGTCAGCCGGCTCACGTTCGATGTTGCCGAGCCAGATATTTTCCCGCGCCGTCAGGTGGTAGTGCATATAGTCCTGAAAAATAACGGTCAGCTTTTTTCGCAGGGCCTGCACGTCAAACCGGCGCAGGTCAATGCCGTCCAGGGTGATCTCGCCGCTTTCCGGGTCATAAAAGCGGCACAGCAGCTTCGCAAGCGTGGTTTTCCCTGACCCGTTTTCTCCGACCAGGGCAACGACCTTTCCGGCGGGGATGCAAAGGTCGATATCTTGAAGCACCGTCTTTGCGCTGCCGGGATAGCGAAAACTCACCCGGCTGAAAACAATACCCTGCTGCAGGGGCTCGGGCAGGGCCGCAGGCCGCGGGGGGGCGGTAACCTCGGGCTTTAAATCCAGAAATGCATAGAAATTGGAAAGAAAAAGGTTATCCTCATACAGGCCCGCAAGGCTCGACAGTATCTCCTGCAGGCAGCCTTGGGCGCGCTGAAACGCCTGATAATACAGCACCATGTCGCCGAGGGTCATGGCCCCGGAAAGTGTGCGGCCGGCAATAAAGGCAAAGGTGCCGAACAGGGCCACAATGCCCAGAGTCTGCGTCGCAAGCTCGAACACGGCGCGCCGCGAGCCCAGGCCCAGCCGTTCCTTGCGCAATTGCGCGCTCAAGTTGCGGTACCAGCCGATAAACAGGCATCCAAGGCCGAACAGGCGCAGCTCCCGGGCATGGGCGCCGTCTGTCAGCACCCAGTGAAAATAATGGGCCTTTCGCTCGGTTTTTGTTCGCTTCTGCTGCCAGGCATAGATCATGTCCGAGTATTTGATCCGGACAATGATGCCCGGCGCAAGGGCCACTAAAAGAACCAGCGCTATGGCCCAGTGGAGATAAATGAGCAGGCCGGCAACGGCGATAAACGACAGGCCGCCGTTGCACAGCTGAGTAAGGCTCGCCACGATGCTTACGGGCCGAAACGGCGCCTCCTGCTGTGCCCGGTGCAGGGTATCGTGAAAGGCGGGATTATCATAAAAGGCAAGGTCGGCGGCCACTGATTTTTCATGAATAATGTCCGCGACGTGATCGGTCACCACCTGGGCCTGCGTTTCCCTGACGATGCCGGCAAACGAGCGGCACAGGGCGCTCACAAAAGCCGCCGCTGCCGCTAAAGCGACAAGCCCCCCGATACCGGCAAATGACCTGACCCCGCCAGGCGCGGCAATGGCCCCGGTGACCCCGTCCACAATGAGCTTCATAAGGTACATGGAGGCCAGGGGCACGACGCTCTGCACAATGACCAGGGCCGTGCCCGCAACGGTCCAACCCGGGGCGCTGCCCCACACGAGCATGAAGGCGCGGTTTAAATTCCGCAACCCGCGAAGTCTATTTCTGATAACGGAAAGAAGCGTTGTCATAGGCGATTGCTGGTTGTTGCGCAAAGCGAAGCCGTATGCTCCAGTTCCCCCTTTGCCAACAAAAGGCCTGCCGCGAAAGGCGTCTCCCGGCAGGGCAGGTCGAAGGGAGCAAAGCTGTCTCCGCTACTGTCAGGGTTTCTGGCCAACCATGGTTACCTGTTTAAACCATAAACAGGCAATTAGCAACCAACAAGGATTAGCGGTCAATACAATCCGGCGGGTTGAGAATCAGGTCATAGGGCTTGCGGCAGGTCCAGCGGCTCTCCTGCGGAAACCAGCAGGCAACGGTCTTGCCGCGATGGATGAACTTGGTGAAATCCCTCTTGCCTTCGGAAAAGTGGGCGGTCGTGATCTGCGGCCGCCAGAACAAAGTCGCCAGCCTGCTGGCGCTGATCAGCCGGTACGGCATTGTCAGAGCCAGAACAATACGCCGGAAAACCTGATTGGCCAGCCGCAAAAGCGCCCCCTGCAGGCAGCCCTGCATGCCCACCCTTACCGGCGAGCGCCTGCCGCCTCGCTCCCGCTCCACCACCCGGCCGATCAGCTGCCCGGGTGTAATACAGTGCCTGTCTCGCTTCGGATTGGCATCGCCCTGCGTTATGTATCCACCTGCTTGTCGACCCACTATACGATGTGCGATCGACCTGCCGCCGGAATCGAATGCAACCACATCACCTGTCTGAAGATCGTCGAAGGAGACAGGTAAAACCAAGAGGCAATCACCATCCTTAAAGGCGCCACGCATGCTCCGGCCCCGAAAGGCAAGACGAATCAATCTCAGATTAGATAAAATGGAAGGATTTATGACCATGCCGCGTGATGGGCCCTCCCCCGGCTTCCCCACATTAAACGACTTCTGGCAAAACAGAAAATCTAAAAATTTCTTATGGTCAAAACCTTGCAGAATCCCGAAACGATTCACGCAAAAATTTTTAACCCCGCAATATATACCGCATACAAACCGAGCCGGCAAAAAAAGCCGCCCCGGCGCTCATGCCTGAAGAATACTTGCTCTCCGCGTCAGCGCCGACGCCCGAAAAATTTATTAACATTGTTAACAACGTCAAAGCCGGAGCCCGAATTGCAGGCCAGCCCGGCGCCGCTACCGGTATTGCACAGGTCTGTAGCGCCGGTTCCATAGTTGCAATTACCCGTCGCATTAAGACCGCTGGGATTGCAATAAGGTTGTGATGACTCGTTAAAACCTGCCGGACATTCATCAGCTCCCGAGCCAGTACTGCAGGTGTCCCCAAGAATAGGGGCAACACGACCCATATCTATACTGACGGGTTTCTCATACTTGAGACGCGTTTTTTTGGACATGTTGCATGCTCCCCTGTATTTTACTTTTTTTAAAAGCTTTCAAAAAAATATTACGAGCCTTTCTAATTAACGCTATATCGGCTCACTCGCTGAAGATGTTTACGGATTCATTATGTGCGCAAATGCAAAAATAGTAAAAAATCTGTACCATGATTATCAAATATATGCAAACAGTATTTGCGGGCAAACGGGAAAGAATTTCCAGAAAACCCGCATTAGGCTATACATGTTGTCATGATCCTACAAACAAGCATTGTGCCACGAATTAACGAAAAAAACCGTTACCTGCTCAGGTCCGACTCGCAGCGGGCTTCTGCAGCGATCGCGGCAATGGCTTCAACCAGGCCCCCAAAATGCAAATCCCGAGAAAACCACAAGCGCCACCCGGGACAGGTACGAGCAATCTCCGCAGCCTGCTGAAACCATTGCAGCCGCATGCGGCGCATGCGGACGATATCGGGCCGTTCCCTGCCTGGCATTTCCTGCAACCCGCCCATTTTGCGCTGCACATCAATTTCCATAACCGCATCCATAAGGCAGCGCGCGGTTTCTATAGGTTCAATGCGTGCCGTTCTCACATACCCTGCCTTGTGAATACGAACGCAGCCCAGCAAAGGCATGACCTGCCCTTTTGCATAACGTCGCCGAACAGCATCAAACCAGTTGTTCAGGCAGCCATCTTCAAACCGAAATTTTCCGTCCACCACCTGCCATGTGCCGCTTGAATCGAGAGAAACAAACACCGAATCATCGGCCAGGGCTGAAAACTTTTTTTTTAGCATGGCAGCAATAGTGGTTTTGCCCGCGGTGGAGTGGCCCAAAAACAGCAGCGCCCCGCCGTGCGCAACCACCGAGGAAGCATGCAAAAAAAGCCCTTGCACATCGGAGGGATTCATGCGGCCGGATGCTCCCTGCCACAGGAAATACGGCGTGTGGAAGGAAATTGCCCTCGCCGCTCGGCTTCCGCGCACAAGGGCGATACATTCACCAACCTGCCCGTGGCCTCGTAATTCATGGCAAGGCAGTGGGTCTGGCAACGACCCGCATGAAGGCAGTCGCCGCAGACGCCGGGCAGTTGCCCGGCCAGATCCTGACGCATCCGACGCAGGGTGGGGTGCTCTATCCAAACCCGGCGCAGGCTGTCTTTGCCGAGCATGCCGAAGCACAACTCGGGTATGTTGCGTCCGATGCCGCACAGTGCCATCTCGCCAGTCCCGAGTATGCCCAGAATATTACGCACATGGCAACAGCCGCCGTCGGAGCCGCCATGCCGCAGCAGTTCTCTGACCGTAAGCAGAGCCGGCGGCACCATGGCGCTGAGATAAATGGAATACCTGTCCTGCAAAGGCCCCCGGACACGATGTGTCATCTCCAGAAGCTCGTCAAATGACAGACCCTGTCCCTTCCGGTGAACCTCTGCGCCCCTGCCTGAGGCTACAACAGGATTAAATTTTACCGAACCCGCGCCAAGGCTCATGGCAAGCTCTATCAGGGCCTCGATTTGATGCACGTTTTCCCGGTCAACGGACATAATAATCTGGGGTTTGAACCCAGCGGCAACCAGGGCGCTCAATCCCCGCACGGCAGCATCAAAGGCCCCCTTAACGCCTCGAATTCGATCATGCTGCCCGGGGTCCGGACTGTCCAGGCTCGCTGCAATAAAGGAAAAATTTGTTTCGCGCAGATGCCTTGCCATATCCTGATCGACAAGGGTAGCATTGGTTTCCATAGTAATGCGGAGATTTTCTGCTGTGAGGAAATCGGAGATTTTCAAAAACTCCGGATGCAGCACCGGCTCCCCGCCCGTAAGCTTGACGGAACTCAGGCCCATGGGCTTGGCCTCCGCAACAGCAGCCTTCAGCAGCTCAAAATCAATGCACTCCCCGGGGGACGGCTTACCGTTGACAAAGGTTGGCGTAATCCAGCAGTGGCGGCAATGCAGGTTGCACCCGGTTGACAAGTACAGATAAAACGTCCTCAGGGCGGGCACCCCTTCAGGGAGATCAGCTACTATTGGAGCAGGCAAACTCTCACCAAGGCCGTCACAGGTATCAGCAGCATGTGTCATCAGGGTTTCTCCACCATGCCGATAAAACCTTTTTTCACCATGGAATCAAGAAATTCGCTTACGTCTTTTTCCACTGCCCCCTGTGACGCGCCGTCACAGACGCTGCATAAATGCTCCACCACCTGGGCCTGTGTACAAGGCGCGGCAAGGCAGGACCATATCTCCGCTGCCGTCGGGTTAATGACCTCCAAAGAATCCGAATCGGCATTAAACAGGATGGCCCCGTCATCATCCTCCGGCCGAAACGAAACATCGGGGTTTACAAGGTACTTTATTTCGCCCATATCCTCCGTCCTTTCAGTAGCCAGCTTCACCATACGCCGGACTATGCCCTGCCGTTCCATCTGAAGCATTGCCTCGGCAATAGAATGGAGCATTTCCTGAACCGGCACCCCGCAATCGCCGGCCGCCCGCAAAACAATTTCATGCAGCGTTCGCCCTCCGTCGGCAAAAACAAGCAGCTTTCGCGCAAGAGCGTTGATCTCACGCAATCGCATGGAATCGCACAGCAACACAAGAGACCGATCGCCGAAATCCTCAATGCCCACGTCATTGCGAAGGCAAAAACGCACAGTGAGGGCGTCAAAATTACCTGTTTTGCCGGCCACGGGTCAGTCAGCCCCGTCCGCATCCGGCAGGCCGCCGGTTTTCTCGATAAAAAGCCGGTAGCAGCAGTCCGGATTGGCCACATACAAATTATTGATGCGGGTGTATTCGACCGCCGGGCACCCTCCGCTGCAGTACGGCGACCACTCGCAATCAGCGCATCCGGGAACTTCGCTCATGGGAATATTTCTACGAATCCTCATTTCCTTCAGCAGCGGATGGTTCTGCCAGACGGAACTGATTGGCGTCTTGCCAATGGCGCCCAGAGAAGCCGATGCCAGCATATTGCAGGGCACGATCATGCCGTCATGATGGACCGCCAGTTTCAGAAACATGCAGCCACAGGAGGAAAGAAACCCCATTTTCCAGCGCCGAACCAGCTCTCCCGTGGCACGGGCCTGCTCCATTTCCCGAAACATATGCCACAGGGCAAGAGACCCCGCAGAAGCCTTGATGCGCCCCGGGTATGTTTTCTCAAGCCGCACCAAGGTTTTCATTGCCGCCAGCCGCTGCTGCGGGGTAAGCATAATACTGTCCTGCTGCGTGCATCCCATCCCCAAGGACACGGCATCATTGGTGCCGAAACTGTGAAGCCCGATATCGTCAAGCAGCAGGCGGGTCGCGTTTTCAAGATCAGCCACATTGTGACGGTTGACCGTCAGCCGTACCGTG
>JAFGCP010000187.1 GCA_016932595.1 Deltaproteobacteria bacterium | reverse complement strand
TTCGCTTTGTGCCGGCCTACACATTCAACTCGCGTTAGGTTCGTGTCCGGCTTTTGATCCCTTTTCAATGGGAAGCTGTACTAAGGCCATTATGGCGATATGGTGAGTAGAGACAAGATTATATAAAGGTTCAAGCCTAACACATTTAGCATTCTAATATTTTGATTTTAGCCATTTCCTGTGTTAGTAATAACTGTAAGATATTGTAATCAAAAGGAGAATTCTATGAGACTGAAGGATAAAACAGCCCTTATTACAGGAGCTGCAGGATGTATCGGTTTTGCAACGGCACAGCGCTTTGCCGGGGAAGGCGCTGCGGTCATTCTGAGTGATATAAACCGGGAAGCCTGCGCTGAACGGGTGAATCAGATTGCAGCTGCTGGCGGCACCGCCGATATGGTTATTGCCGATCTGGGCAAAGAAGCCGAGGTGGTGGCGATGTTTAAAGCTCTTCAAAAAAGCCATAAGCGCCTTGACATACTCGTAAACATCGCCGGCGGCGACTATGAACCCATGACCGGCCTTGAGGATGTGACCGATGAGGGCATCAACCGCAATATCGACGCAAACCTCAAGTCCTGCATTTTCTGCTGCCGCGAGGCCTCGAAAATGATGATGGCTCAGGAATACGGCAAAATCATCAACATGGCCTCCATCATGTACCGCGGGACCGCATCGCCCATGCAGTATACCTATTCGGCTGCCAAGGGCGCGGTTTTTTCTTTGACCCGGGGGCTTGCCATGAACCTTGGCATGTTTAATATCAATGTAAATGCCATTGCGCCGGCCCTTATTGAAGTGGAGGCGCTCAAGCGCGGCATGGGCATTGAAATGTGGGATTCGGTGAAAGAAGACTGTCAGTCGCGCTATCCTATCGGTCGGGTCGGCCAGCCCGCGGATGTGGCAAACCTTGCTCTTTTTCTGGCTTCCGAGGAATCATCCTTTATTACCGGCCAGGTGATTGAGCTCACCGGCGGGATTCGGCTGTAAATGTACTGAGGCTGTAGGGATTGAGGCTGTAGGCTGTAGCAGGGGCAAAGACAGGAGTCGGGTGAACAAACTGTAAGCGTTTAGGCCGCAGGCTGTAGCAGAGGCAAAGGCGAAAGACAGAAAGAATCCAGCCCGCCGCAGCGCAGAGAATGTAGAATGTGAACCCTGCACAGATATTTTCAATGAATGCTTTAATAAAAAGCTAAAGGAGGATCTGAAATGAATCTCAAGGATAAAGTCGCTATAATCACTGGAGCAAGCAAGGGCATCGGGAAGGCAATGGCATATATTCTTGCTGACGAGGGTTGTCATATTGTATGCGCTGCGCGCTCTGTTGATAAGCTCGAGCAGGTGGTGGCCGGTATTCGGGCAAAGGGGCGCCGTGCCCTGGCCGTGGGCACGGATGTGAGCGACCGGCAGTCGGTGCAGCGTATGGTTGCCGCAGCCATGGCGGAGTTCGGCAGGATTGATATTCTTATAAACAATGCCGGCGGACCTCTAGCCGGCATTCCCGGCATGGCGCGGCCCGTGAACGACTCAAATGAGTTTTTTGATGTGATGGAGAAAATGACGTTCATCAATATTGACGATACAGACTGGGACCTTATTTTTAATATAAACTTTTACGGCGCGGTATATGCAACAAAGGCGGTGCTTCCTATTATGATGAAGCAGGGTTCGGGGCACATTATCAACACAAGTTCAAAGGCGGGAAAGATAAAAGCCGACATCGTGCCCGGCATGATAGCCTATGCAACAGCAAAAGGTGCCCTGTCGCGCTTTACAGAAGCGCTTGCCTACGAGCTCATGTGCGAAGTCTCCCCGATACGGGTCAATGCCATAAGCCCCGGCAATGTTGCCGTTACGATGCATGAAAACCTGCCGCCTGAAGAACTGGAGGGATACCGCAAACCGGAAGATATAAAGGATGTTTTGCTGTTCGTGCTGGATGAGGAAAAGTCGGTAAGCGGCGAAATCTACGGCTCGGAGACCATGAAAACCTGGTACCGGGAGATCCAGGAGGGGATATAACAGAAAAAATCAGCGCCTGAAATATTTAGGCCTCAGTCTGGCGCAGGGCTTTTTTAGATGGTATTAGATTAGAAATACCTATTAATGTGCCGGACTCCAGAGTTTTGAACCAGGTGCATGCACCCAGGGGCGGTCCGGTATCGGACCGCGCTTTTTTTTAACGATACGGCTCATGAGCCGGATAGCGTAGCAAGAGCCCATGAACCAATCGCCTGGCAAGATTACCTCCATCGGTTACGGCCGGCTCAAGAAGGCCGACCCGTCAAGCGGCCGCAGCTATGCCTCGCAGCCTACTGAAAAAAGCCTTAGGGGGCTTGAGCAGGAGCAGGCCGGGCCTGCAGCCGCAGCTGAATTGTCGCACAGCAGCCGTGCCGCAGTGCAAGCTCTTCTGCAAACGCCGCTTGATGCCGTGTATATACTTGATGCCGATGGCAGGGTCATTGATCTCAATGATATCGCCGCCACGAGGCTTGGAAAGCCGCGAGCAGCTATTGCAGATCACATAATCTGGGATTTTTTTCCGCCCCACGTTGTTCGGTTCAGAAAACAGCTTATAGACGGTGTCTTTGCATCGGGCAGTTCTGTTCGTTTTGAGGATGAACGGGATGGCGTCTGGAATGACACTATTGTCTACGCCATTGCGGATGACGATGGCCGCGTGATCTGCGTTGTTATCGTGGCCCATGACATTACCGAGAGCAGGATAGCTGAACGCGAGCTTCGCAGAAGCACAAGAATGCTTGAAAACGCGCAGCGCATGGCGCGGGTCGGCAACTGGGATGTTGATTTGACCCTCCGCACGACGCGGTGGTCGGATGAGCTGTACCGGATACTCGGGTATGCTCCCGGTGAAGTTGAGCCGACGGTTGATTTTTTTGCAAACCATGTCCACTCCGATGATCTCGATCAATTCCTTAACCGTACCAAAAAGCACGGCGTGGGAGATTACAACCTGCTCGGGACGCAGGCCGAATACCGGCTTATTGCTCGCGATGGCACACAGAAATGGGTCATTGGCAACACCGAGGCTGAATATGATACTGAGGGGAACATATGCCGCATCTCCGGCACGGTTCAGGATATAACCGACAGAAGGCAGATGGAAGAGGTTCTGCGCTGCAGTGAGGAAAAATTCCGCAGCCTGTTTATGGGCTCCGGCGAAGGCATTGTGCTGTATGACAGTCGCTGGCGGATTATCGGCTGGAACAAGGCCATGGAGCGCATCACCGGCCGTGCAGAGCATGATTTTCTCAGCAAATATGCCTGGGACATGGCCTATGAGTTTCTTCCCGACGACCAGAAAAACCCTGCCTTGCTCGACATGCTCAAAGCAAAGCATGCCTCATTTGTGGCCCACCAGGATTTTGCCTCCGGTGAATTCATGATGTTTGTCGGGGACGGGGCCGCCCGGACAATTTCCTACACGACATTTAAAATACCGGCAGGCGCTGAATTCATGTATGGCAGCATTTTGCGTGACATAACCGATCGCAAAATGGTAGAAATTGAACGAGAGCGGCTGATCGCAGAGCTTACCGATGCCCTTGCTCAGATTAAAACGCTGAAAGGCCTGCTGCCGATCTGCTCATCCTGCAAGAAAATCAGGGATGACAGGGGGTACTGGAATACGCTGGAATTATATATCATGGAACATTCCGAGGCGGAGTTCACGCATGGCATCTGCCCCGACTGCATCAGAAAATATTTTCTTGAAGCCTGTGAAGAAGACTGACCGTGCAACGATGATGCGTGAGCTGTGTTATAATATGGTATACTGTTATAGTTATAATTTCACCTGGGGGAAACTACAGACAATGCTGCGTACAGTTTTCGTATGGCTGGCCTGTGCAGCCTGTGTTTTCTGCGGCACGGCGTGCAAAAAGATTGCAGCTCCGCCGGAACAGGCGGATGCCGGGTATGGCTCAAGCCAGAACTACATAAGCGACAACTATACCCGCCAGAGCGTCGGCAGTGACGGCGATGGAACCAGGGTATGGTACTATGTGCCACGTACGCTGAAAAACGGCATCAGCGCGCCCGGGGTCATTTTTCTGCATGGCTATACTGCCATAGATCCTGAAACGTATTACGGCCATATAGAGCATCTGGTGAAACAGGGCTATATTGTCATCTACCCCGAATATCAGCGCTCCGATAAAAAGGCCTCAACCGAAGACCTCGACCAGACGGTCATGCTTGCGCGTGCCGTTGCCTCTGTCGATGCGGCCCTCGCAGAGCTTGGCGATACTGTCGAGACGGACAACCTGACCGCCTACGGCCATTCGCTGGGCGGGCTGTTCGCTTTCTGCTGGCAGGGCGCAGGCGGCGCACCGGTCCGCCGGATTGTCATGTCGCATGCCAATATGGACCCATCAACGGGCATACCGGCTTTTGTCATCGACCGTGTGACGCTTATCGACTATACCGACCCCGCCTATGGCCCGGAAGTCAGAGTGCCGGTTATCATGCTCTGGGGAAACAGCGATACGGATATTGCACCGTTTTCCCAGCAGCAGGAAGCCTACGGCCTGCTGACTCAAACACCGTCAAAGGTGCTGTATTCCGCACGCTCGGACAATCATGGGCTGCCGCAGCTGAGCGCCAGCCATGCAGCACCCATACAGATGCTCAATGAACGCACCGGACAGGCGCAGCAGGATGCCCTGGACTACCGGTTTTATTATGCTGCCCTTGATGCCGCCCTTGACGGGCGGGACACGGTAACCTTCGCCATGGGAAACTGGAGCGACGGCACGCCGGTAAAAAAGGTGAAGCGGCTGCTGCCGGAGTAAGTGCGCACTTCTTCAAGCACAGCTTTCTCCCGCACCGCGGTCCCGACCGCCGGTGCGTTTTTTTTAGCGATGAGAGCTGCAGTCTGTCGGCTGATCAAGTTCATTAATGTTGGCATGGTTTTCTTGTAGGAGCGGCTTCAGCCGCGATAGGGCGCCGGCGATTTTTTTCGCGGCTGAAGCCGCTCCTACAAAAGCAACACAATTCGTTTTAGTGGAAGCAAACAGCAGCAATGAGCACCACATTAAAATGGCAACAACTAAACCATGATTTTTTTCATTCTGTCTTCCATGTTTGCATAGTGCGTTCCCTTCCAGTACACCCGGCCGCAGGCGTTGCAGGCTGCAAAATTGTCAACGGTGGTAAAGACATAGTCTGGCACCCGGCCAGCGGCGGCTTCTTTCGCAAGACCTGTAAGCGGTACATTGCAGCTCAGGCAAATGGTGAAAGGCCTGATAAGGGCTTTTACTATGCCGCTTGCGGCGATGACCTGCCGCAACTGTTCATCGGGATCATTGCTTCGAATATATATGCACGAAACGGTTGGGGAGCTTTGCATGCAGGCGCTTCGGCGGGTGAGGATAATACGCTGCTGCTCCATGGACAACTGCACAAGCTGCTGCGGGGTGAGGCAGTGTGTATACAGCGTGTCGAAGCCCAGCATGCGAAGGCTTTTTGCAAGACGTCCGAGCATGCTGTCGCAGATAAATCGAAGCGCTGTGTCAGGCATTTTCCGGCTCCTTTTTTTGTGCCAACATTACAAAGCAGCCCTTGATACAGGAGCGCGCCGGTACCGGCAGCACGTGGTCTGCACCTGCATCAACACCTGTACTAATTCAAGTATAGCCTGCCTGCTCTCTGGGGACAAACAAAGTTGCCGCAGGTTCCGGCACAGGGCGCTGTTCTGTTCATGAAGGCATCGCTTCTGAAAAAGAACCCTGATGCGGTGCTGGAAGAATATAAAAAAGGCGGATGAGCAGCATGCTCATCCGCCTTTAAACGCGAGTCCCAGTGATTTACTTTACCTCCTCAAATTTGTCCGCAGGCGCGCCGCAGATGGGGCAGCTGTCTGGAGGTGTCGGGCCTTCATGAACATAACCGCAGATTTTGCATCGCCATTTTTTCATTCCAGTTCTCCTTGTTGTAGTTGTTTCGGGTCTGACCCGGGCAGCGCCGGGAGTACTCACTCTTGTACGGTACCAATAACGCCAAGGTAGACGGCTGTCTCGTTTTGTCCATCGATACCGATAATCTCGTTGACCTCGGTATCGAAAAAAGCGCCGATGGTGCAGCAGCCAAGGCCGAGTGCTGTGGCTGCAAGACACAAATTCTGGCCGATATGCCCTGCGTCAAGGTAGATGTAGCGGTAGGCTCGCTCATGGTATTTCCACGTGCTGCGGCCGGGAATGGCTGTCCAGAGGAACACAGCGGCGCTGTCGCGAACCATGTCCTGGCCAAGGGCGGCAATGGCAAGCGAGGGGCTGCAATCGCCGGGGCGGATGAACTCCAGTGCCTGCCGGGCGGTATTGAGGTGATAGATGCCGCAGTCAAGCCCGGTCACACGGTTTGCATGGATATATGTTTCAATCGGGTAAAGCGCGCCGGCCGAGGGTGCTGCCCGAAACATGGTGTCTCCCCACTTTTCGGTGATGCCCTGTGTGGCGAAAATGAGCAGGGCAAGCTCATCCAGGGCCAGTGGCTCTTTGGTAAAATCGCGCTGCGAGCGCCGGTTGATAATCGTGTCCCAGAAACCCGCCTGTCCTTCCGGCCGCACAGGCGGCAGCGGCAGCACTTTTGTTGCATCAGGGTAGTGCTTGTACTGCTCAGCCCGCTCAAACACGTCAGACGAATAAACTTTCATGCCGTCGCGCAGGTATTTTGTCTCGTCCTGAAACCTGGTGCCGATGCCTTTTTTTTCTTCGTCCATAGCCGCCTCAGATGTACGCCGCAGGGGCGTATTGCCATACGCCCCTACTTCAGCCTTGCGCAGTCAAAGTCAGCCTTTGCAAGATCGGCTTTAAGGGCTGAAATGTCCTTTTTGTTTTTGATGGCCGCAAGTATTTCATCGGCGCCGTGATTGTCGCCGAGCAGTATGGTTCCGACCAGGATATTGTCCTGCAGCACGAATTTCCGATAAACGGCGTTTGCCGGGTCCTGAACAACAATGGATTCAAGCTTCGCATCGGCATCGATATCGCCGCCCGCGGTCAGATTGATGCCGACGACTTTCAGAGAATTCGACATGACGCTGCCGGCATACTGCGCGCTGCCGCCGGCCATATTCGCGCCAGCAACGCGGCCCTGATCCATTGAAGGCTGCCACAGGCCATAAAACATGCCCCGATGCTCGATGAGATCGCCCGCGGCATATATGTCTTCGATGCCCGTCTTCATGGTGTCGTCGACTTTCACGCCCTTGTCGATCTCAAGCCCGATAGCTTTTGCCAGCGCGACTTCCGGCCTGACCCCTGCAGAGATCATGACCATATCGGCAGGCAGCTGTTCGCCGGCTTCAAGATTGACGCACAGCCTGCCGCCATCGTTGACGATTTCTTTGGTCTTTGCTCCTAAATAAAAGCTGAAGCCCATTTTTTCCATCTGCTTTTGCAGGATGGCCGCTCCCGGCACGTCCATCTGCCTGGGCAGCAGGCGCGGAAAGACTTCAACAACGGAAACCTTGAGGCCTGCCTTGCGAAGTCCGTTGCCTGCTTCAAGGCCGAGCACCCCGCCGCCGATAAGCACAAGCTCTTTTGCCGTCTCAGCCCTTTTCTTTATGGCCTGAGCATCGGCTGCCGTGCGCAGCCCAACCACACCCTCATTTTTCGATCCCGGTATGGGCGGAAGAAAAGAATAGCCGCCGGTTGCAATCAGCAGTTTATCATAGGAAAAACTTTTCCCGTCTTTGGAGGTGACGGTTTTTCCCTTCTGGTCGATAGCGGTCACCTCGGTGTCCAGATGCAGTTCGATAGTATTGTTTGTGTACCACTGCTCGTTATGAATAATGATGCCGCGTATGTCTTTTTCTCCCGAAAGAAATTCCGGCAGCGCAGGCACATAGTAGAAGGGAACCTTTTCTTTTGAAAACATGATGATTGAGCCCTGCTTGTCCGTCGCGCGGATTTTTTCAGCGGCGGCATTTGCAGCCACACTGTTGCCGATGATGATGTATCTTGCCATGATGACCTCCTGTTGAAATGTACAGTTTTTTTTTCGAGAGCGGGGCTCACCCTATGTTCGGACAATATCGCAACCGAGTTTTCTGGCCTCGTCGCATAGTTCAGGGTGCTCAAGAAGCGCGCCCTTCTTGTCAATGCCGCCATAGGTGAGATGATGCGAGAACGGCATGTCAAGGGCATCGAAAAAATATTTTGCCGTGAGCAGAATGCCGTCAAAATTCTTCTTGCCGCGCGCGCCTCCGACGCTGAGCAGAATGCCCCTGCCCTCCGTGGCCCGCTCCTGCCGCAGTCCCCGGCCGAGCAGATACTTGCGCGCCCAAAAGCACTGGACGCGGTCGACCATGGCTTTGGCAAGGGCGTTCAGGCCGTAAAAAAAAACGGGCGCCGCCAGCACAATCACATCGGATGCGATCAGGTGCGGATAGATGTCATCCATGCCGTCGCGCAGCACGCAGGCCCCGGTTGCTTCGCAGCCGCCGCAGTCAATGCAGGGTGAAAATGCAAAATCACGCAGGAACAGCTCCTGCGCTTCGGCGCCTGCTTCGCGCAAGCCTCCAAGGAAGGCCTGCATGAGCAGGTCTGTGTTGCCGCCTTTTCTCGGGCTGCCGTAGAGCGCGGTGATTCGCATGGATATTCGCCTATGGTAGAGTGTTTAATCGCAGGTAAATTTTACTAGCAACACCTGCCGGAGGGCAGCCCACCCTTCCCTGCCCCGGATACAATCAGGCCTTGATTTTTTCAATAATTTTTTCAGCAAGAGCTATAATCTGCGCAGTATCCTCTGCATCGGGCAGATACTGGGCGCGCGCGCCCGGCTCGATAACGTCAAGGCCGATTGCCTTCAGCTCATCGCTCACCAGCTGCATGGACTCGCCGCTCCAGCCATAGGAGCCGAAAGCCGCGGCAATCTTTTTTTGCGGCTTCAGGCCTTTCAAATAACAAAGCAGGTCGGCCACAGTCGGGAAAATAGTGCGGTGCAGAGTCGGAGAGCCGACGCATACGGCCTTCGAGTCAAGTATTTCGGCCATAACATCGCTGCGATGCCATTCGCGCAGCTTCATAAGCTGTACGTCAATGCCTTTGTCCATGAAAAATTCAGCCATGATTTTGGCCATTTTTTCCGTGCTCTGCCACATGGTGTCATACACCACCGAAACCTTGTTCCCGGCTTCACCGCGGCTCCACTGGTCATAGGCTTTGATGATGCGGCCCGGGTCCCTGCGCCAGATAATGCCGTGGCTCGGGGCTATCATATCGATTTCAAGTTTCAGCTCGGAAACTTTTTTGAGGGTGCTCTGAATCAGGGGCGACAGGTGCGTGAGCAGATTTGCGTAATATTTACGGGCTTCATACATCACGTCGTGCATGTCCGCTTCATCGTCAAAGCGGGCTGATGTTGCTATGTGCTGGCCGAAGCCGTCCATGGAAAACAGAAGCTTGTCGCCGGGCAGGTAAGAGAACATGCTGTCGGGCCAGTGCACCATGGGTGTTTCTATAAACTGCAGGCTGCGGCTGCCCAGGTTGAGCGAGTCGCCTGTCTTGACGATCTCAAGGGGCAGGTCGCCGAAATATTTCTTCAGGCCCGGCCTTGCCATCTGTGTGGCGAATATTTTCACATTCGGAAACAGGCGGTGAAACTCGGCAAGAGAGCCCGAGTGGTCTTTCTCAATGTGGTTGCAGATGAGATAGTCGATTTTGGCCGGATCGATAATGAGCCGTATGCGGTCAAGCATTTCAGCTAAAAACGGCGCCTTGACCGCATCGATGAGCGTGACTTTTTCGTCGATAATAAGATAGCTGTTGTAGGTGGCGCCCCGGCCGGTTATATAGCCGTGAAAGTCGCGCAGGTTCCAGTCGATGGCGCCTACCCAGTAGATGCCGTCTCTGAGCTGTACAGACATTGTTTCCTCCATGGTGAAATTTTTTATAGCTAAAATTCAAGTCTATCAGGCTGCAGGGTGGGTGCAACGATGTGGAACCCACCAAATCATTTGTGTGCAACTATGGTGGGTTTCACCCACCCTGCAGGCTGAAGGCTATTGGTTAGAAGACCAACAGCCTGAACGCCTACAGTCTAAAGACCTATTTTTACACTTTTTTCCACCATATCGACAATCGGCAGCACCGGCGCGTCTTTCCCGAGCAGCACATTTGCCACTGACTGCGGGTAGGAGCGGTACCGGAGAACAACGCGCACGTCGAGCGGCAGTTTTGCATCAGGCGGCGTCAGGAATGAAAATGTTTCTGTAGCCGAACCTTTGGGCGGTATGGTTTTTACATACTCAAACCGCACGATCTCCCAGGGCTTGACCGTATGGTGGCCGTCTTTGTCAACGGCATAGGCGTTAAATACCCGCGCCTCTTCCTTCAGATCGCCCTTCTCATCAAGATCGCCGGAACGGAAAACCTGTTTACCCCCGGCGTCTGTTACCTTCACATCGAGCCACATCTGACGGACTTCGGTGAGGCTGGTCGGCAGATTGTGCCCTGCCGCGACATTGCTGACTTTTATACCCAGGGTTACCATACTGCCGGGTTTTGCAGCTTGCGGGGCTGCAATATCAAGTTCGGCCGCGCTCTTGAGCCGCTTCTCAGCCATGTCGGCATGGCCCTTTGCGCCAAGCAGCGCTGGCACCGTAAAATTGGCGCCCACGAATTCATGGGTGAACATATTGTCGCGCTTGGGGCCCATGGTGCAGGGCTGGCCCGGGTTCTGGGGCTTTTTCATGGTTTTTGCCACCTCTATCGATTTTTCAACCGGCATCATGTGGCAGTCCTGGCACTGAATATCATTTTGGGCATAGACGGAATATTTCCATTCATCATAAGTGCGCTCGATGTGAAAGTTTGAAACCGGGTGAAACACCTGGTGGCAGTTCGCGCAGAATTTTGATTTGGTATGCAGCTCGGAATACTCTGATTTGTGATAGGGCGATACGGAATCTTTATAGGGGCCGCGCTTGACATTGCCGGGAGCAACTATCAGGGAGGCATTGTTCGGCTCATAGGTCGGCGTTTCAAGAAAAGACGAGTCTTTGATGGTATGGCACACATCGCACTGCACGCCCTCCCTGGCGATTTCACTGGTGACGAACTGATTGTCTTTGAATGTCAAATCACCCGAAACGACACCGACAACGGTATGGCAGCCGCCGCAGAGATTTTTGGTGAAGCCCTTTGTGTCTTTTTCGCCCATTTTCCACAGGGCCTGAAAAACCGGGTCGACAAAGGCGTTGGAGTGCATGGATCCCTTCCACTGGGCATGAATATCGGGGTGGCAGCCGGCGCAGATTTGCGCTGATTCAAACTTATCGGGTGTCACGGGCTTGCCGGTATCGGTTGTGAGCAGTGAGGGATAAAAGGGGAATTTTTTCGTATCGATTTCGGCAGCAGCGGCAAGCGTGCAGCAGAAAGCCATTATGGCGATACAGGCTGTGCATGAAAAAAGCTTCTGGGCCATGGTTCCTCCGAAAAGTATAGAGATTAATGGATTGTTGATAGTGATGCGGGGCAGGCCGTGTTTTTGCCCGTGTATCACGAGCCGCCGGACCGGCTGCAGGCCGGGCAGGTCCCCCAGAATTCAAGGCGATGGCCCATGACTGTGTAGCCGCTCTTTTCCGAAAGATCGTGGCCAAGCGCCTCAACCGGGCTCATAT
Source organism: Deltaproteobacteria bacterium (assembly GCA_016932595.1). Lineage (GTDB taxonomy): Bacteria > Desulfobacterota > WTBG01 > CAIYCZ01 > CAIRTM01 > CAIWCT01. The sequence continues at coordinate 391 of JAFGCP010000187.1, read as the reverse complement.
CGACATCATCCACCCTGCCGCATCGTATACAGCGAATGTGATAGTGCAACTTTGCTGTGCCGTCAAATCTTTTCTGGCGGCCGCCGACCTCTATTTTCTGAACGACACCCCGCTGGCACAGCCATTCCAGGTTGCGGTAAACGGTTGCGAGACTCACCCGCGGCAGGCGGCTTCGTACCTGTTCAAAAAGCTCATCAGCCGTGGGATGGGTCTTCACGGACCGCAGTTCATCCAGGATGATTTCACGCTGATGAGTGATGCGAAATGTGTCAGACATAATTCCTCTTATTGATAATTATTATTAACTGATAATTCCACCATGTCAAGGATGAATCACCAAGATTATTTTGTCAAAGCAGGAAGAATCATTTATTTGAAATATGCTGCATGC
>JAFGCP010000186.1 GCA_016932595.1 Deltaproteobacteria bacterium | reverse complement strand
CTTATCGCGATCGACCGTAATGCGCATCTGCTGCGACACGGCGTTGAAGGTCGTGTTCAGGCCCGTCAGCTCGGGCCGGTTGCGCGCCTTTGCCAGAAATTTTTGCGTTAACTCATACAGCCGCTCGGGCGAGCCAGCCTCCTTGTCCTGTATCCAGAACTCGAAGCCGCCCGTGGTGCCGATGCCGGGAATGGCGGGAGGCGCAATGGGTATGAACCTGCCCTGCGCCAAATCTTTTGCACCGGCTGCAGCATGCTGCAGCACTGCCTTGGCATTCTCCGCCTTGGCCCTGGCAATGGATTCATACCGCTCCTTGAAATCCTTGAGCTTGATGAAAAAGGTCGAGGCATTGCTTTTGTACTGGGCATCAAGCAGGCTGTAGCCGTTGACTTCCGTGCGGCTCAACACCGCCGGGTCGTTGCCGAAAATGGCAGCTATGTCAGCTCCCATGTCGGCCGTGCGGTTCAGGCTTGCGCTGCCGGGCATGAACAAGGTTCCCAGCACATAGCCCTGGTCCTCGTTGGGAACAAAGCTTGTGGGCAGCACCTTAAACAGCAAAACCAGAAGCGCGATCAAAAACGCGAGCATCACGAACGCCTTTTTTACGTTATGGATGACCCACAGCACCAGGTCGCCGAACACTACGGTAACGCGGTCGACCTGGCGGTTGAACCAGCCGAAGAAGCCGGTATGCCTGAGCCCCGCATGCTTGAGCATAAGGCCGCACATGGCCGGCGTAAGTGTCAGGGCTATGAAGCCCGACAGCGCCACCGAGATGACAATCGTGATGGCGAACTGCTTGTAGAGCTGGCCCGTGGTGCCGGGCAGGAACGCCGCGGGGATGAACACCGAGGCCATGACAAGCACCACCGCGATAAGAGAGGTGCCTATTTCCTCCATGGCGCGAATGGTGGCCTCCCTGGGCCCGAGCTTGTTCACCACCATATTTCGCTCGACATTTTCGACAACGACGATGGCGTCGTCAACAACCATGCCGATGGCAAGCACGATGCCGAACAGGGTGAGCAGGTTGATCGAGAACCCCATGGCCAGCATGCCGATGAACGTGCCGATGAGGGAGACGAAAATCGCCACCGTGCAGATGATGGTGGAGCGGAAGCTCTGCAGAAAGAGATACACGACCAGCACTACCAGGATCACGGCCTCCCACAGAGTCTGCACGACCTCATCGATGGATATCCGGACGAAATCGTTGGTATCAAGTGCCAGGAAGTACTCTATGCCGTCGGGCATTGTGCGCTTCATGTCCTCCATCACCTGCATCACGCCCTTTGACACCTCAAGGCCGTTGGCTCCCGGCTGCTGGTAGATGCAGATGAAGCTTGCCTGCATGCCGTTGAAGCGGTTACGGTCGATATACTGCCGCCGGCCCACCTCGGCCCGGGCCACATCCTTCACGCGCACGATGGCGCTGCCATCCTGGCTGGCCCTCAGAATGATGTTTTCATATTGTGCCGGATCGGCGAACTGGGGCTGGGTCACCATGGGGAATGTCAGCTGCGTTTTGCCCGAATTGGGCTCTTGTCCTATCTGGCCGGCGCCGAACAGGGCGTTCTGGTTCGCGATGGCCTGCTGAATGTCGGTCGTGGTGATCCCGAGCGATGCCATGCGGTCGGGGTTCATCCAGATGCGCATGGCCTGGTCGGGCACGCCGAACATGGCCGACTGGCCCGCGCCGTTCACGCGCTTGATCGCATCCAGCACATAGATATTGGCGTAGTTGTTCACATAGTCGGCGCTGTAGCGGCCGTCCTTGTTGAACAGGGCGATGATCATCATGATGCTGGAGGACTTCTTCTGCACCGATACGCCGTACTGCTTCACCGCGTCCGGGAGCTGCGGCGACGCCAGGCTCACCCGGTTTTGCACCTGCACCTGCGCCATATCGGGGTCGGTGTCGAGGGTGAAGTACACCGTAATGGTCATCTGGCCCGTATTGGAGCTTGTGGAGGTCATGTAGAGCATGTTGTCGACGCCATTGATCTGCGCCTCGATGGGCGCTGCAACGGCATCGGCCACGGTTTTCGAATCGGCGCCGGGATAGGTCGTCGTGACCGTCACCTGCACGGGCGTGATGGTGGGGTACTGCTCAATGGGCAGCATTTTCATGCATACCAGGCCCGCTATCGAGATGATGAGCGCCACAACGGTTGCAAATATGGGCCGCTCGATGAAAAATTTTGAAAACATGCATCCTCTCCGATGCTGCTATTTAATGGCTGAATGAAAACCTGGAACCATACATTTGTTGGGTTCGTCCTACTATCAACGTGGTATTGTAGGAGCTTAAAATTTTAAGCCCCTACGTTCACATTAGCGTAGGCTGGGTTGAGGACCTAACCCCAGCAGTCCTCTTCGGACTTAACCCAACCTGCAAAAAATTACTTTGTAGCGGCTGTAGATTCGCCCCTTTTCTGATCTTTTATTTTTACCGGCGCGCCGGGCCGAACCGTCATGCCACCCTCAACCACAACACGCTCGCCGCCTTTCAAACCCTCGGTAATGAACCAGTCAGTGCCGCGCCAGTCGCCCACCATGACGGGCCGCAGCTCTGCCTTGTCGTCCGTGCCGACAACCCATACGAAATGCCCCCTGGACCCCTGCTGTACCGCAGTCTGCGGAACCAGTATGGCCTTGGGCCGCACCGCTCCCTTCAGGCGCACGCGCACAAACTGATTGGGCCGCAGTATGCCGTCGGGATTCTCAACACTTGCCCGCAGCAGGAACGTGCCGGTCTGCGTGTCGTAAGAAGGAGCAGCAAAGGTGATCTTGCCCGTATAGGGAAAGACCGAGCCGTCCACCAGAATAATTTCAACAATATAATTTTTATCGAGGGGCTCCCGGACCTTGCCGCTCTCGATCTCCCTGCGATATCGCTGCAGCTCGTTTTCCGACAGGCTGAAATTGACCCACATGGGGGAGAGTGCTTCCACCGTGGTGAGCTGGCTGTTCTGGGGATTGATATAGGTGCCGTCCTGCTGCAGGGCGGCGCTCGTAATGCCTTGCACCGGCGAGGTGATGACCGTGTAGGAAAGGTTCAGCTTTGCCTGCTCGACCTGCGCCTTTGCCTGCTCTACCGCGGCGCCGGTTGAGTCAAACTGTCCCTTGGCGTCATCAAGGTCCTTCTGCGAAAGGGCGTTTTTCTCTGCCAGCGGCTTGGTGCGCCCGTAATTCTGCCGCGCTGTTTTATGGGCCGCCTCCTGCCGGGCAAGGGCTGCCTTTGCCTGGTCCAACTGCACCTTGAAGGGCTTCTGGTCCATCAAAAAAAGCGTCTGGCCCTCCTTGACGATTTCGCCTTCCGTATACACGCGCTTTTCCAAAAACCCGCTCACCCGCGCGTGAATGTTCACCTGCCGTGAGCTTTGCGTCTGGGCGACATATTCCGGCGCCACCGGCACATCCTGCTGCACGATGGTCATAAGCGTCACTTCGGGCGTTCCCGGGCCGGCGGCCTCCTGCTTTTTGGAGCAGCCTGCATGCATAAGCACTAGCAGGCTCAGCAGCATTAGAAACGCAGCGGCAGCAAGCAGGCGCTGCAGATCAACTGCCGAAGTATCTTTGGCACACGGTTTCATTGTGCTCTCCTATTCTGCAAATTCTCATTCAACTGCAATTGGTCTGGGTGGAAAAATGGAACATTATGACTGGGCATTATATATATTAATAAAAATCTATTTTCTACAACTAAAAAAAGCAGTATTTATTTTTAGCCATCTCAGGCGAAAAATAAATACTGCTATCTCTGTTCTCTCTGCGCCTCTGCGGTGAACTTCCCCGCTTATTTATTTTTAAGTTCTATGATCTCCATCCGGTTGTTCGTATTCGGGTATTCCGCCGACGGCCCTTCGGTGAGTATGGCAAGCTCGCCCTCAATGCCGTGGCTGCCCACCCATTCCCTGATATGGTCAGTCCAGTCGGCCGGGTGGCCGGCTGCGCATACCGGGTACACGCCGTAGGAAAACTGCAGATTCTGGCAGGTCGGCTCCTGCGAGCTCACGGCGATGATCCACACCGGCAGCCTGAACCGCGTGATGCTGCGGGCTGTGTAGCCGCTGTGAGTCGGCACAAAAACAGCAGCCGGAGATATACGGTGGAAGGTTGTCTCAACGCTCATGGCGATAAGATCAGGCAGGGTTATCGTACCGTCGCGGCCTGTTCCCTGCAGTGCCTCACGCACATAATGCGAACGCCGGTGCGGCTCTATGGCTGTGGCGATCTTAGCCAGCATGGCAACCGATTCAGCCGGATAGGCGCCCATGGCAGATTCGCCCGAGAGCATGACGCAGTCCGTGCCGTCAAGAATTGCATTGGCCACATCAGTAGATTCAGCGCGGGTGGGCCTGCGGTTGCCCGTCATGGACTCGAGCATCTGCGTTGCCGTGATGACCGGCTTGCCGTACAGGTTTGCTTTTTGAATGCTCTGCTTCTGCACCAGGGCAATCTGCTCGATGGGGATTTCAACACCGAGATCGCCGCGGGCCACCATCAGGCCGTCGGCTGCGGCCAAGATGCCGTCGATATGCCCAAGGGCGTTTGAACGTTCGATCTTGGCGATGATGAAGGGATTGTACCCGAGCGCGGCAGCAGCCGCGCGCACCTCCTCGATATCTTTTGCCGTCTCCACAAACGATTGACTTACCGCGTCAATGCCCTGCTCGGCGGCAAACTTCAGGCATTCGCGGTCGCGGTCGGTAAAAGCGCTGATCCCGAGATCGATGCCCGGCAGGTTCAGGCCCTTGCGCGAGCGCAGCTCGCCGCCCACCACAACGCGGCAGGTGACATCTTTTTTTCCCGCGCTCACCACTTCAAGCTGTATGAGGCCATCATTGAGAAACAGGGTATCGCCTTCCTTCACCGCCTGGGGCAGGCGCGTAAAGGATACAGATACTCTGGCGGCATCACCGGTTATCTCTTCGGTAGTCATGGTGAAAGGTGCGCCGGGGATGAGATCAACAGGCTCATCCTTTATCGTGCCGATGCGCATCTTCGGGCCGGGCAGGTCGGCCATGATGGCAACGCGCCTGCCCGCGGCCTTTGCAGCAGCGCGCAGATTTGCAATGACCTTTGCATGGCCTGAAAAATCACCGTGGGAAAAATTCAACCGCGCCACGCTCATGCCAGCCTCCAGAAGCTTGCGCATCATGTCGGCCGATTCCGAGGCAGGCCCTATCGTGCAGACGATCTTGGTCTTATGTGCCGGAAGTTTTGTCATGCTGTCGTCCTATTTTGCAGGGTGTGGTTTCTTGTGTATTGTATTTGTTGAGCGAGTTTATATTTTTTCGTAGGGTGGGTGCAGCGTAGCGAAACCCACCGGTTCATTTCAATACATTAATGGTGGGTTGCACCCACCCTACCAGCTTGTAATCCATAAATAGTCTCTAGCGTGCGCTGTACTCATCGAATTCAAATGGTGCGCGCAGCACACCCTACGAATTCATTGCATGGTTCATCGGGTCGTTCACAAACACCCTTACCACCTCACCTCATATCCGCGGGCTGGCCGGTGGTTTCAAGAACGCTGCTCCAGAGCCAGCCCTTGGGGTCGATCTTTTTCCGCGCCGACACGGCAAGCTCTATGGGCACATGGGTAAACTGCTGGTTCCAGTTGCTGACAACCATATTCGTGCGGCCTGCCATGCCCGCATGCACGGCGCTATGGCCCAAAAGCAGGCAGAAGGCCGAGTCATGCGGTATTGCCTGAAGGCTTCTGATAATGTAGCTCGGGTCGATATATTTCAGGCTCATATCAATGCCCTGTTTCTTGCAGTGGTCCTTTATCGCATCCCGGAGAAAAAACCCGATATCGCCATATTTAACATTGCCCGAGGCGTCGCGCTCGCCGGTCTGCTGCATCAGGTCCTGCCCGGCGCCTTCGGCAACCACAATAACGGCATGGCCCCTGTGCTGCATCCGCTTTTCAAGGGCTGAGAGAAACCCCTTAAGCGTGAACGGCACTTCCGGCACAAGGCAAAAATTGACCTGGCTGTCGACCAGCACCGAGTAAGCGGCAATGAAGCCGGAATCACGGCCCATAAGCTTCACGAGGCCTATGCCATTGCGCGCGCCGATTGCCTCGCTGTGCGCGGCATAGGTGGCGCGCTTTGCTTCCGAAACCGCCGTTTCAAACCCAAAGGACTTCTGCACATACGAGATGTCATTGTCGATAGTCTTCGGGATGCCGATAACGCTGAGCTTCAGCCCCCGGCGCTGCGCCTCCCGGCTTATGGCCGTTGCTCCCCGCAGCGTACCGTCGCCGCCGAGGGTAAACAAAATACCGATCTTCATCCGCTCAAGCGTATCG
>JAFGCP010000185.1 GCA_016932595.1 Deltaproteobacteria bacterium | reverse complement strand
ATCATGGGTTCGGGCGGCATGATTGTCATGGACGATCAGACCTGCATGGTCGACGTGGCAAAGTATTTTATGGGCTTTCTCCGTGATGAATCCTGCGGTAAATGCCTGCCGTGCAGGCAGGGCACGCGGGAGATGTATGACATACTGGAGAGGATCACGGCTGGCCGGGGCCGCTTGCAGGATCTGGCCCGGCTGAAGGACATCGCAGAAGCCATGAGCCAGGCCTCGCTGTGCGGACTTGGCAAAACCGCGGCAAACCCGGTGCTCAGCACCCTGCGGTATTTCGCAAAAGAATATGAGGCGCATATCACAAGCAGGCGCTGCCCCGCCGGCGTCTGCACGGCCCTGATCCGGCTTTCCATCAACCGGAAAAAATGCATCGGCTGCGGCGCCTGCCGCAAGGCCTGCCCCGCAGGGGCTGTTTCAGGCGAGATGAAAAAAGCCCATGCAATTTCAGCACGTCTTTGCATCAGGTGCCGGGCATGCTTCGAGGTATGCCCGGTGGGTGCGGTTGAGATACGGTGATGACTATGGCAGTGCATGACATCAGCATAAACGGCAGGAAGGTGCAGGCGCAGCCCGGCACAACAATTCTTGAAGCGGCTCGGGAAAATGGTATCGCCATACCAACGCTCTGCAGCCATGAGGCCCTTGCGCCATACGGCGCCTGCAGGCTCTGCATTGTTGAGGTAACGCAGAACAGTTCCTGCCGGATCACCACTTCCTGCACCACGGAAATTCAGCAGGGCATGGTCATACGGACCGACACGGCGCGCCTGCGCAGCATTCGCACTACCCTGGTACAGCTGCTGCTTGAGCAGGCGCCAGGGGCCCCGGTCGTGCGCGATCTTGCCCGGGATATGGGCATACCTGCCGGCACAACAGATCCTTCAGGCCCGGCGAGCTGCATCATGTGCGGCCTGTGCGTGCGCACCTGCGCGGAAATCGTCGGCGCCCATGCCCTGAGCTTTGCCCGCAAAGGCGCAAAGCGGGAGGTGGCTGTACCGTTTTTCAGGGATTCACGCGAGTGCATCGGCTGCGGGGCCTGCGCTTTTGTCTGCCCCACAGGATTCATCAAAATGCACGATGTCCTTGATTGCGGGCAGCCCGAGCGGATCATGGAAACCTGGAAAACGAGGCTGGCCCTTCAGGCCTGCGTTGCCGACGGACTGCCGTTTGCGCCCCGGGCAATGCTCGAGCATTTTGTATCCCGTTATCCCACGCCCGAGGGTTTTTTGGAAAGCTGTGCGCAATGCCGCAGGCAAAATAAAAAAACATAACTCCTATTTATTGAAGGATGCAGCCATGGTGAAAATAGATACAAACATTTGTCTGGTGTGCGGCGGATGCATCGACCTCTGCCCGAAGACGGCCATAAAAATGGTTGATGACCAGGTGGTCATCGTTCCGGAGAAGTGCGTTGAATGCAAGATTTGCGTGAAGGTGTGCCCGGTCAGCGCGCCGCAGTACACCAAAGAAGCGGCCCCGGAATGAATGAGTTAACTACGCAATAACGGTATGAGGAAACCTTAATTGACAGGGAGGCACGTATATGGCGGAGGCATTACAAACAATGCAAGACCTGAGCGGCAAAGTCGCCGGCATTGTGGGGAGCGCGCGGGTTTTTACAGCGGGAGACCTGCTGGACAAATACAGCGCCAATGAAGGCTGCAGTCAGACCGGCAGGCCCGATATTGTGGCGCAGGTTTCCTCCCGGGAGCAGGTGCAGGCGCTGGTCAGGCTTGCCAACGAGTGCGGGGTGCCGGTCGTGCCCCGCAGCTCTGTCACGGGCTTTTACGGGGGCTCAGTGCCGGAGCAGGGCGGCATAGTCATTGATATGAGCGGCATGAAAAAAATCCTGCGCATTGACCCCAAAAACCGCTGGGCCCTGTTCGAGCCGGGCGTCACCTACGGTGAGCTGCAGGCCGAGCTGAACGCAAAAGGCATGACGGCGCTTTTGCCCCTGGCGCCGCACCCTGATAAATCAGTGATAACCAGCTGCCTTGAGCGCGAGCCCAAGCTCATGCCCAAGCACCACCTGGATGAGACGATTCTAACCATGGAGCTGGTGCTCCCGACAGGCGGATTTTTTCACACCGGTTCCATGGCTGTATCGCAGGAGCCGCCGGAGAAGGTGCAGGCGGCGGCGCATACCGACTTGTGCAACTTCATGGGCCCGGGCCTTGACTGGTTCAGGCTCCTGCCGGGCAGCCTCGGCGCCTACGGCATTGTGACCGCGATGAATGTGAAAATCGCTGTAAAGCCCACGATGCAGAAGCTGATTTTTTTCGGCTTTAAAAATCTGCAGGATGCTGTGGAGCCCTGGTATCATCTGCTCCACAAGCTCATCGGCGATGAGTGCCTGCTTCTTAACAGCAGGTATCTGGCGCTGCTGCTTGCGAAAGAACCCGGGGACATCAGCCGGCTGCAGGCAGGGCTGCCGCCCTATACGATCATCCTGAATCTTACGGCAGGCGAGCACCGGCCGGAGGAAAAAATGGCCTACCTGGAAAAAGCGGTGCAGGATGCGGCACGCATATTTCAGCTGCAGCCCATGGAGTCTCTGCCCCATGCACAGGACGCTGCAGCAGCCCTGCAGGCCATATTGAGCAAACCTTGGGACGATGGGGGCGCGTACTGGAAGTGGCGCGGCAGGGGAGCCTCGCGGGAGGTTTTTTTTCTGACGCAGCTGCAGCGGGCGCCCGAATTTTTGCGCGAGCTGCAGAGCGCGGCTGCTGGGAGTGGTTATCCCATTTCCGACATGGGCCTGTATCTGCAGCCCAAGCAGAATGGCCGGGCCTTTTATATGGAGGCGGGCTTTTCCTTCAGCCCTGATGATCCGGCGGAAAAAGCCCGAGCAGAACAAGTGCAGGGCGAGGCAAGCAGGGGGCTTGTCGACAAAGGCGCGTTTTTTTACCGCGTCTACGGCCCCTGGACAGAGCTTGTCTACGGCCGCACCGGCAATTTGCAGAAGACCCTGAAGCGGATCAAGCACACCCTGGATCCAAACAATATACTCAATCCGGGGAAATTAGGGTTTTAGGCTTCTGCAGGCCCCGAATCCATTATGAGAAAGGAAAGCCATGGCTCTTGAAAAAATAGAATATGATGCAACGCACTGCCAGCGGTGCTCGACCTGCAAATGGTCCCATCTGTGGGAGGTGAAAAGCCACAGGTTTGCCAGAAACTGCCCGTCGGTTGTGTACGGAAAATTCGACACCTATGCCGCCCAGGGCAAAAACGATATTGTAACCGGGCTTTTAAAAGGCGAGCTCTCCTGGGAAGACTCCAAAGACCGGCTGCTTGAGATTATTTACCGCTGCCCGGTATGCGCGGCCTGCGATGTGAGCTGCAAGCGTGTCATGGACCTTGATATTATCGGCGTGCTTGACGCGCTGCGGGAAGAGGCCTGCGAAAGGGGCTATGGCCCGCTGCCTGCCCATAAGGAATTCATCCAGAGCATTATGAACTACGACAATGTCTGGAAGCAGCCGCGGAACCGGCGGGCCGGCTGGGCGAAAAAGCTCGATATTAAAGATCTGTCCAAGGCTGGCGAAACGGCAGACGTGCTGTATTATGTCGGCTGCACCTATGCCTATAAGCCGGGCATGGAAACCGTGCCCATGCATACGGCAAAAATACTCAAGGCCGCAGGCATTGATTTCGGTATACTCGGGGCAAAGGAAATCTGCTGCGGCGGCATTGCCGACAATGTGGGCGACAAGAAAAGCTTTGAGGAAATTGCGAAGAAAAACCTGGATATGTTCAAGGCAACAGGCGCGAAAACCATTGTGACCAACTGCCCCGGTTGCTTCATGACCTTTTCTGAAAAATACGCCCGGCTTCAAAAGATAGATACGGAAAAACTCCCTTATACGGTGAAGCATTCCACGCAGTTCATCGCTGAGCTGCTGCAGGCTGGCAAGCTCACGTTTACCAGGCCCGTGGATATGACCGTTACGTGGCATGACCCGTGTCACCTGGGACGGCGCGGAGAGCCGTATAAGCACTGGGAAGGCAAGCGGGTCAAGTTCGGCCTTACCGAACCCCCGCGGGAGATGAACCGTGGCGTGAACGGCATTTATGAAGCGCCGCGGGAAATACTGAAGGCGATCCCGGGGCTGCGTTTTGTGGAAATGGAGCGCATAAAGGAATACGCCTGGTGCTGCGGCAGCGGGGGAGGGGCAAAGTCGGCATACCCTGATTTTGCCCTCGCCACAGCAAAAGAGCGCATTGAGGAAGCCGAGGCAACGGGTGCTGGCGCCATCATCACGTCCTGCCCCTGGTGCGAGTCGAATTTGAGCGACGGCATAGACGCCGGCGGCTCCAGGCTGCGCGTTGGTGATATTCTGGATATTGCGGTGCAGGCGCTTTAACTTTGAACAAAGGCGGTCGCAGGCCGCACATACTTTTACAGGAGGCTCTTATGGCGTTTACCGAAATGGCATATAAGGCATTGCAGGACATTGTTGGCAGTGAAAATGTTTCAAATGACCCGGCAATCTGCCAGGCCTACTCCCGCGTGCAGTGGCTGCCCTCGGGCGTGCTGCAGCGGGAGCGCTGCGGCCTCGCCATGCGGCCGGCCTGCGTTGTCATGCCCGGCTCGACGCAGGAGGTGCAGCGCATTCTGCAGGTGGCCAACCGGTACACATTTCCCTTCGTGCCCCGGGGTTCGGGCTTTACCTTCAGCGCATTTCCCACCCTGGCTGGCACTATCGTCATCGACCCCAAGCGGATGGACCGTATTATCGAGCTCAATGAAAAGGACATGTATGCCGTTATCGAGCCCTATGTAAGCTTTGTGGGGCTGCAGGCCGAGGCCATGAAATGCGGCCTCTACACCCCGACGCCCCTTGCGGGCAGCCAGGTTTCCTGCCTTGCCAATTATTCATGGCACGGCGCTTACGGCAACAGCTGGATCACGGGCATCGGCGCCCAGAACCTGCTGGGCTTTGAGCTCGTCCTGCCGGACGGCGAGGTGGTGCGCTCGGGCTCCATGGCCTGCCCGGGCGCCGGCAGCTTCTGGAATGACGGGCCCGGCCCCGACCTGCGCGGCTTCCTGCGCTCGGGCATGTTCGGCCATGCCGGCGGCATGGGCGTGGTGACAAAAATTTCCTGCAAGCTGTGGCCGTATGCCGGGCCCGCGGAATTCCCCGCAGAAGGTACTGCCAATATGAAGTTCTCAAGCTCCCTGGGGGAGAACTGGAAGTGGTATATGATCAAGTTCCCCTTGAAATACCCCGAGCAGGAGGAGCAGGAGCTGCGGAAATCAGCCGAGCTTTTTTATGAAATGGGAAGGGCCGAGATCGGCGAGGTTGCAACCCATCTGGCGCAACAGTTCCTGTACACCTATTCTTCCGTAACCAAGCAGGATTTGTTCGACAATATGAAAAATGACGTGTTCCCCTCCGGGTTCTGTGTTGTCGCCTTGCAGGGCAAGACCTCGCCGGACCAGCTTGCTTATGAAGACCGTGTTCTGCATGATATCGTCAAGAAGGTCGGCGGCATATTCGTCAAGGAAGATGAGCCTGCCTACCAGGTCTGGATCAAGCGGGCGGCCAATGAATGGATACGCTTCGGCAATGCCCAGCGTCTGTCGCGCGCATCGGACTGCTTCAGCATCGGCTCCTCCAATGTGGACTCCATCGACCAGATCGTCTATGAAATACTGGAATCAAACAAAGTCGGCCGCGACCTTTTGAAAAACGAGGGCCTCGGCAAGGATTTCGTGCAGCCCCTGAGCATGAACGGCGGCTGGATCAGCCCGCAGGAGTACGGCTACTGGTGCCTGCACACCACGGATGTGTTCCCCGAGCAGGCCGTGGACCAGTGCAATCAGGCAATTGAAATCATCGGCAAGGTGACCAAAAGCCAGTTCGAGCGCAGGTCTGCAGCCGCTGCCATTCACATGATCGGACCGGCCTATGATCTGTTCGGCCCGATGATGGGCGATGTGCATCTTATCGTGAAGGGGCTCAAGCGCGAGTTTGACCCGGGAAATCTCTCCAATCCCGGCTATGCAACACGGCCCGATGTGGTGACACCGGAGGAGCTCGCCAAGATGATGGGGCACTGATGGGGAAATTTTGGATTTTGGATTGCGGATTTAAAAAGGCAAAGAATTTTTAAATGGAGAGTGTAAAATGTAGGGTCCGGAGTAGGGGCACGATGCATCGTGCCCCTACATGAGCGCATACCTTTTCAGAGCGGAAAAAGCATATGCAGATCGATATTGACAAGTGCGTGGGATGCGGCGGATGCGTGAACCTCTGCCCGCAGACAGCGATTTATTTTAGCGACAACAAGGCGGTCATCGACCAGTTTATGTGCACGGAATGCCGAACCTGCGTCTTTGTGTGCGGCATGGGAGCACCGGGGGTGAGCTGCAGGTTTCCGCACCTGATCCTGTTTGCCGAAGCGGCAGGCTGCGCCGGCGGAAAAAGAAACCGTCACATTCGCCGGAGAAATGCATGAAAAAGTATGATGTCGTCATTGCAGGGGCAGGCCCTGCAGGCCTGACGGTTGCTCAAATTGCCGCGGGCCACGGGCTGCAGGTGCTGCTGGTCGATATGAAAAAGGACATCGACAGGGTCTTCCGCTCCTGCTGCTGCAATCTCATCATCGAGCCCGGCACTCACGGGGAAGCGGTAAGCTATGAGAACGGCGCGATTTATTTTGAGAATAATAAATTCTCCGTTCCCTATGCCGGCGCGGCCATACCCCTGAAAAACAGCTTTAAGGTTTCCCCCTGCGGCAACACCCTGCGCATTCGGGGCAAAAGTCCCGAGGGCTGCGTGGCCGTATCCTATGAAAAGGAGGCGCTCCTGCAGGGCCTGCTTGCACGGGTGCGGCAGCAGAAAAATATCGACATCATGACCGGCGTACAGGCCCTCGGCGCCGAGAATCTGAAGGTCGGGGTGCGTGTCAGCCTTCGCAGCCCTGAGCGGCACTTTACGGTCCAGAGCCGGGTGGCAGTCGCCGCCGATGGCGTCAACTCAAAACTGGTTGAAAGCCTGGGCCTCAATCAGACGCGGAGAAATTTTTTCGCCCGCTTCAAGGTCGCCTCCTACCACATAGCAGGTGTCGAGTGCCCCTATCCCGAGGCATGGGTAACCTTCGTCGGCAAGGGGCACACGCTTGGCGGCAGGGGCCAGTTTTATTTCTGCCCGAAGCCGCATGCAGGCCAGATCGATCCGCCGATCTATGAGCTGACCATCGGCATGCCGTTTATCGGGAAAGTTCCGTCGGTGACGCCCCTTGACGAGCTTGACAATCTTACGAAAAAAAGCCGGTTTGCACCATGGTTTGAAAATATGGAGATTGTTGACATGCGCGCGGCGACGCTTAATTTTTATACGCCCCTGGTGAACCCGGTTGAAGGCAATGTTGTTGCGGTGGGCGACTCGGCGGCATTTATTGAAACCTATGTGCAGGGCGCGGTCATGTACGGGTTTCAGGCGGGCCGCGCCATTGTGAAGCACCTTGAAACCGGCAGCGGCCTCGATGATTATGCAGCCTCCT
>JAFGCP010000184.1 GCA_016932595.1 Deltaproteobacteria bacterium | reverse complement strand
GCAGGAGCGGCTCGCCGCCGGTAAAAAGAACCGACATACAGCCAAGACCTGCTGCCTGGCGGAGAATGTCCCGGATCTGCTCAGTAGTCATCTCGCGCGCCCTCGCCTCAGCATCGCCGGCAGGCTGGTTGATGCAGCAGTGTATACAGTTGTTGTTGCAGCGCTCGGTCAGTTCTATATCCAGGTGCTCCAGGCTTGATGCAAGGATTTTTTCCGGCTGCCTGATCTTTCGCACATAGTCGCTCATCTGATCAGCCGCTCCAGCTCCGCAGCAATAGCGCCGCTTTTGTCAAAATGCATGATAAAGCAGGGCACATCATTGACGATGCGCTCCAGAACATCCAGCTCCTTCTGCCACCACTGGGCCGTCACCATCGGCCTGATGAGGGTTGCAAGCAGGCGCTTCCATATTTCCTTGCGGTCGCACAAAGGAACAATTTTGTTGACCGTATCTTTCTTTAAAAACAGTATGGCGCGCAGCGGCGCGGACGCTGAGGAGACATCAGGAACATCGCCATGGCTCCATGTGCCGTAAACCTGCCAGCCCTCATCACCGTGCCGCACGATATTCCGGTCGTCGCAGAGAATTTCGAACTGCAGGTCAGACCGGCGCATGGCTTTTTTGAGCAGGTTGACAGTCGTTGACTTGCCGGCGCTTGAATGCCCGACAAAGAGCAGTCCGCACCCCTGCAGCAACACCCCTGCGGAATGAAGCAGCACCGCGCTACGGTCGGCAAGCAGCGGCCCGAGCCATATCTGGTCGGTCGGAAAAAGGGAAAGGGAAGGCCAGCCGCCGGCGCGAATGCGCTGCGCATCGTCGGGCGTATTGCAAATAACTGCGCGGGTGTAGTCGCAGGAAAAAACCGCGATGCGGTGCGGAGCTGCATCCTCAGGCTCACCGGCAATATCTTTATAGAACCAGGCGCCGTTCCTGCTGGAAATTGCCCAGGGCTTCCTGCGGTACACCTCAACGCCCAGGTCAGCACCCTGCAGGCAGGGCAATTCAAAATAATGCCTCAGGACAACATTGTCGTCGCCCGAGCCAGTCACAGCGAAAGATGTAAATTCTTTCTTGAAGGGGGCGGCGCCAAAATCCAGATCGCTCTCCACGCAAACGGTAATGCCGGCTATTTTAAAATAGCGGCGATAGGCAGGCTTAAAATTCTCGTCGAACGGGAAAAGAAAAAAATTTTTCAGCATTGTTCATACCGCTTCTAAAACGGTTGCGCGGCCCATGCAGCAGAGCCATTAAGGTATAAAATACTACACCCAAACAGCTAAGAATAATACTGCAAAAAATCTTTGCCTCGTTCAGCTTTGCATGCGGATGGCGACCGTGCAAACATCCGGACAGGGCGATAAAGGCAATGCATATACCTGTCAGGCGATATAATAGACTTCCATCACGCAGCGCCCGCAGTCAAAGCGCAGCGCAAACCTGCGGCCTTCATGATCAACAAGGAAAATATCATCCGGCAAAGCGCCCCCCTCTGCTGTTGCAAGGCAGCAGCCCAGCTCCCGTCTGATGCAGTATTTTGAGGTCATGATACAGCGGCCATGCAGGTCCAGGCCCGACTCGGCAGCAGGCTCGATCTGTGCAACGCCATGACGGCGGTAGAATGCCGCTGCTTTTTGATTGAGCACATTGCCGTTATAGGAAAGGCTTTTTTCAGGATAAGGAGCATTGTTTTTTATCGCGCCGCCCCTGGCTTTCGGGTGGGCCAGCTTCCGTGCCTCGGCAAGCCGCCCTATCACCTCCCGCCGAAGCTCATTCAATACCGACACCGGCAGAAAATACATTTGCTCCATAGCAATAGAGACCTGCGCGCAGATAAAATCGGTATCCCCAAGCTTGGCAAGCTGTTTTTCAATTGTTGCCGCTGCCTGCTGCTGCTTTTCAGCAGGCTGTTTCGGCGCGGCAAGCTCCGCCCGGGCGGTGATGCCGTCCTCATCGCAGGCGCTGAGCACAAAGCCTTCAGGGCTGTCTGCAAGGCACAGCCTCACGCTGATATGGCGGCGCGCAGGGCGCTTTTTAAGCTGCTGCATGAAGGCATGGTCATAGTTTCTGTAAACAGGCATGCCCGCATGGATGCCCGCCAGCTTTTCCGGAACAATGATGCGGCCACGCACCGTATTAATATTGGTGCCCTGCAGCTGCCCCTGCGCATCGAAAAAGCAAATGCCGTCACCGTTATGCAGCTCTCTGTCTGTTGTAATTTCGATATGATTCGGGGCAATGCGGCTGACAGTGCCGAGCAGTTCGCCCCGGTATGCCGGCGTTTCCATGGACGAGCAGCCGCCTGCCGGGCCGGGAAAAAAGTACCGGGTATAGCCGCGGTTGAATGTTTTATCAAGATCGGGCTCAAAGCCCGGCACTGCCGTTCCCGACGAGCCTTTGAGCAGAATTTTTCCGTCAAGCAGCGCGTCAAGCCGCCGGCGGTAACTGCTCACCGTATTCATCACATAGGCCATGTCCTTGAGCCTGCCTTCAATCTTGAATGAGGTTATGCCTGCATCGATGAGGGCATCCAGTTGGTCAGAAAGGTTCAGATCCTTCAGGCACAAAAAATGGGCGGCCTCGCGCACGGTTCCGCCGGCAGCGTCCTGCAGCCGATAGCGCCTGCGGCAGGGCTGGGCGCACTGGCCGCGGTTGCCGCTGCGGCCGCCGATGGCATAGCTCATAAAGCACTGGCCGCTGTAGCCCACGCACAGCGCGCCATGAACGAAGCATTCAAGTGCCACCTGCGTGCCCGCCCGTATGGCGCGAATGTCATGCAGGCTCAGCTCGCGGGCAAGAATGACGCGGGAGAAGCCGACCTTTTCAAGGAAGGCGACTTTTTCGGCTGTGGCATTGTGCATCTGCGTGCTGGCAAACAGGGGCAGGGGCGGCAGATCAACCTCAAGCAGGCCCGTGTCCTGTATGATGAGGGCATCAACGCCGATATCATACAGCTTCCTGATGAGGCCCTGCGCATCGGCAAGCTCGTCATCGGTCAAAATCGTATTGACCGCGGCATACACGCGCGCCCAGTACCGGTGGGCATGGGCACAGAGCTTGTCAATATCGGCAAGAGTGTTGCCCGCAGCATCTCGCGCACCGAAGCGCGGAGCGCCTATATAGACGGCATCGGCCCCGCAGTTGATCGCGGCTATGCCTATACCACATGTCCCCGCGGGCGCCAGCAGTTCTATCTTCTTTTCCATGGCTGACATTGTATCAGCATTGTGCCGCTTTTCAGAGATAAAATATGCGGTACAATAAACTTGCAGTTCATTGCCGGGCCGGGCATAATTGGTTTGCCTTTTCAGCAGCAGATTTGAAACTCTACAAGGAGGCTTTATGCCCGCAATTCGCTCTGCAGTCTGCCTGCTTGTGCTGGGGCTGTTTTTCCAGTGGCCTTTTGATGCTCTCTCCGGCACCGCAGCCCTGCTGCGGGAAGACCCCCGATTTATGGTTGGCATGGCCATTGCCCCAGCTCCCATCGACGGCCTTCATAATCAGCTGTTTTGTGTCCACTACTTTAAAGGGTGTCTGTACCGGGTCGATCCCGCCACGCAGGCCTGCACGCTCGTCACCAGCAGACTGACGACGCCCCATGGCATAGCCATACACCAGAGCGGCAATGGCTCGCTGCATGAGGCATACATTACGGAACTGAAATCCGGCAGGGTTGTGAAGGTGGATCTGCTCACCGGCCAGGAAAGTCTTGTGGCCGAAGGCCTTCTGCAGCCGGCCCGGCTTGCCCTTTTAGAAAAAAACGGGGCTATTGAGGCCATCTTTGTAACGCAGCTGCATGAGGGCTCTGTGGTGCGCCTCGGGCTCGATGGGCAGCAGCACTGGCAGCCTGCGCTCGTGGCAGCGGGCATCCCTCTGGCCGACGGCATAGAGCTTGAGCCCGGAGGAACAACAGCCCTGGTGGGGTCATTCTGGGGCCCCGGCCTGCTGCCCGGCGCCATGACCGGTACAATAACCCGCATTGACCTGGAAAGCGGCGCCATACTCGATACACCGGCTGAAAACGGCCTGTGGTTTCCTGCTCAATTCACGCTGCAGAATGACCCGGGTAAGCCCCTTGATTTCTATGTCAGTGAAATGCTGGGGCACCGCGTGACGCGCATCGCCTGCGCCGCCGACGGGAGCTGCAAGCGGTCGGCAAGCTTTCGGGGCATCATGTTTCCCACCGGCATCAGCCTCACTCCGGATAAAAGCCGCCTGTTTGCTCTGGAAGCTTTTTCCGGAAAAATTCTCGGAATTGATACGGCAACCGGCGCTACTGAAATCGTAGCACGCCTGCCCCGGCATGAGGAGAGTGAAAGACCGTAGGGTGCGCCGTGCGCACCGATAATTAAATAAAAATCAAATTTAAAACCCCATCGCCTATCCGGTTTCTCACACTGCGGGCATAGCAACACAATCACATGCCGTCATCGGTGCGCGCGGCGCAACCTGCAAACTGCTCTCTGTCTGGCGTGAAGTATGGGTGGCTGTTCTGTGAAATAAATTAATCAAGGGTTACAAAAACAGATGTGCGGGGCTGCCCGTCAACCGCACGGCTGCGATGCCCCCGGCCGGTGATGTCTTCGGCAAGCAGTATATCGCCGGGCCCGAACCGCCGCGTAGAGCCGCCCGACACTTCTATATCGACAGAGCCTTCAAGCATGATAACAAACTGCCGCCGCGGCGCCGGATGCCAATCATAATCATAGTCAGCGCCGGTTTCCCGGAAAATAATGCTCCCGGCCTGCATGGGCGCGGACAGCATGCCGATAGGGCCTTTGTCTTCAAGGACTATGTCAATATCTTCAAAGTGCGATTCATTATCATCCCCCGTATACAGCCGCGTTATTTTCATTTGAGACCCCTTAATCAGCTAAGTGCAAACAGAATTTTTTAATTTCATCGGCGAACAGCTGCGCCACCCGGTCCGGGTCAAAGGGCCAGGCATAGCAAATCCGCACCCCCGGATGCCGCATTTGAGCCGCTTCGACAATTTCTCTGATCTCTATTTCCGCGTGCTCTCCCCCGCGCGTTGTCATGGTCGTGGCCACGATCACCTTCGCTGGTTCCCTGGCAACCGCTTCATCGATTGCCAGGCTGATCGCAGGGGTACAAAATTCATTATAACCGGCTATCACGGCGTAACCCGTCTGCGCGGTGATGCGCTGGGCCAGCTCGTCGACGCCCCGCTTATACGGGTCATTGTCAGCCGTGCGCTTCCAGTTTCTCACCTCGATATCAAGGGCTTCCTGCCTGGCGCGCAAAAAACCAAACCGCCTGGTAAGCCCACGCATTGATTCAAGGGCCATGAGCATGCCGATTTTGCGCCGCGGACAATCCGTGGCCGGTGCGCCATGGGCGGCAAGAACTACAATGGTTTCCATTATATATCCATAAAATCTACCGGGACAAGTTCATGGCTCGCAGCGAAGTATGCAAGCCGGGAGCATCTCACCCGCTGGTCATGGCGACTATTTTTTTATAAAAGCAATTTCATTCAGGCTATAAACGGATTATACGCTCATTATCCTGTTTAACGTTAGCATAATGCGCAGACAACGATCAAATAAAATGTAAAGAAGCCGGGCGGCTACGAGAGCCTCCTCTGCTGTTAGGCGGACATACACTAAAGCACTGTAGAAAACCATGGCCATTAAAATCCCCCCCGGTGCACATAGGCATAAAAGAACTCTCTATCGCCATGCGCACAGGGAGAAAAGGTGGCTGTGATATCAGAAATAGCAAGTACATAAAGGAGTCTATTTTTAAAACAGTAAAATGCCTCATTGGAAGCGGGGATAAAGTTCAAAAGGCTATCATGATTTTTCAAAAGGAACACTTGCATTGAAACGCACATGTAGCTATTCTATCTCTATAGTATAAAGACGGGGCACTGCCCCGTCTTTACTGTTTTAAGGAGGAAACCTCATGGCTTTTGAGCTTGAAAAAATCGATAATAACCGCTGGCGTATCGGCAGGCAGGGCCCCATGCGCACCAGCGGCATCATCTACGCAAGCGCATCCATGCTTGACACCATTCGCGGCGATCAGAGCCTGGAGCAGGTGGCAAATGTGGCCTGCCTGCCGGGCATTGTGGGCAGCTCCATGGCCATGCCTGACATACACTGGGGCTACGGCTTTCCCATCGGCGGTGTAGCAGCTTTCGACATGGACCAGGGCGTGGTATCGCCGGGAGGCGTAGGGTATGACATCAACTGCGGCGTACGCCTCATGAGAACCGCCATACCCAAAGAAGAAATCGCCGGCAGACTCCAGGAACTGGTTGAAGGGCTGTTTGCCAATATCCCATCCGGTCTGGGCTCACACAGAAAAGACCTGAAGCTCAAAAACCGCGAGCACCGGGATGTTCTGCTCCGGGGCGCGGCCTGGGCGGTTGAGCATGGGTACGGCACGGAGCAGGACCTGCTGCATATCGAAGACCAGGGCTGCATTCCCGGAGGTGACCCCGACGTCATATCCGACAAAGCCTATGAGCGGGGCAGCCCGCAACTCGGGACGCTGGGCTCGGGCAATCACTTTGTTGAAATCGACTGGGTTGACGAGGTATATGACGAGGCTGTGGCGGCACAGTTCGGCCTGCGCCGAGACTTCATCGCCGTGACCGTGCACACGGGCTCGCGGGGATTCGGCTATCAGGTATGCGATGATTCACTGAAGGACATGCTCCGCGCATCACAGAAATACGGCATTGAGCTGCCGGACAAGCAGCTCTGCTGCGCCCCGCTTTCATCACCTGAAGGCAAACGGTATCTGGCTGCCATGGCCTGCGCGGCAAATTATGCATTTACCAACCGCCAGATCATCGGCCACTGGGTGCGGGAGACTTTTGAGGCAGTGCTCGGGCGCAACCAGCGGGAGCTGCACATGGAGCTTGTCTATGACGTGTGCCACAACATAGCAAAAATCGAAGAGCATAGTGTCGACGGCAGGCTTCGCCGCGTCTGCGTGCACCGCAAGGGCGCCACGCGCGCCTTCGCTCCCGGCCATGGGCAACTGCCCGCGGACTACCGCGATACGGGCCAGCCCGTGCTGATTCCCGGAGACATGGGCCGCTGCTCCTATGTGCTTGCCGGCACGCAGCGCGCCATGGAAGAAACATTCGGCAGCACCTGCCACGGCGCGGGCCGCCTGATGAGCAGGCATCAGGCCATCAAGTCTGCTCATGGGCGATCAATTTCACGGGAGCTGCACGACCGGGGCGTCGTGGTGCGGGCAGCGTCAAAGGGAACGCTCGCGGAGGAGATGCCCGAGGCATACAAGGACGTGAACATGGTGGTTGATGTGGTTGATGCCGCAGGGGTAGGCAAAAAGATCGCCCGCCTGCGGCCCCTGGGCGTCATCAAGGGTTAATGTTCACGTACGGCACAGCCCTGGTCATATCATGAAGCAGGAGTTGGGTTTTCAATCCCCCTTTAGCAAAGGGGGTATGGGGGATTTATAAAAAACATAAAATCCCTCCTGTCCTCCCTTTTTGAAAAGGGAGAAACAGGCTCCTGCAATACAATCGAATGCAGATTCGCTCATAAAATCCGCACGGATATTTTGCATTTACACCCCCTGCCGTTTCCTATAAAATAAGCAGATTTTAAAGGGTCTTTATTCTATGGATATTTCTTTCATCATCGTCAACTGGAACACACGTCAGCTCCTGCTCGACTGCCTGTCCTCCATCCGCGATACGGTTAAGGGCTTTGCCTATGAAGTGTTCGTGGTGGACAATGGCTCAACAGACAGCAGCCAGCAGGCCGTGCGCGAGCAGTTTTGCGGCATGGTGCAGCTCATTGAAAACACCCGGAACCAGGGTTTTGCCCGAGCCAACAACCAGGCCTTAAAGCTCGCAGCAGGCCGCTATGTGATACTGCTTAACAGCGATACGGTGCTGCGCGACACCACCGTCAGCGGCCTTATTCAATTTCTTGAGGACAATCCCGATACGGCCATGGCAGGTCCCCGCATGGTCGGGGTCGACGGCAGAGCGCAGAACAGCTTTGATAATTTTCCGACCCTTGCGACGGAGCTTCTGAACAAAAGCCTGCTGCGCCTGCTTTTCCCTGAACAGTATGCTGGCAAAGCGATACGGGCGACTGAGCCCTTTGAGGTCGATTCTCTCATCGGGGCCTGCCTGGCCGTCAGGTTTACCGCCATTCGGCGGGTCGGCATGCTTGATGAAGACTATTTTTTCTTTCTCGAAGAGACCGACTGGTGCCTGCGCATGCGCCGGGCCGGCTTCAAAATACATCATCTGCCGCAGGTCGAAATTGTGCATGTGCAGGGGCAGAGCAAAAAACAGCGCCCCGCCCTTTCGTGGATCGAGTATTACCGCTCACTGTATCACTTTTTCAAAAAAAACCGCCACACCTCCACCTATTATACGCTTCGGGTGTGCCGTTTCGTAAAGCTCATCATCAACCTAGTCCTGACCGTGCTCGGGCTTTGCCTGACCCTGGGCGCGAAGGCGCGCTACCGCGAAAAGACCATCGTCTACAGCCGCCTTCTCTGGTGGCACCTGTGCCTATGCCCGGCGGATGTAGGCCTGAAAAATCCCAAAACGTAGGGAGCGGTCGTCTGCTACGGCGGATTCCCTACCCATCAATTCAAGACACTGTTGTGTATGAAAATCGCCCTCATCAGAAAAGAATATGACTCCTCCCGCGGCGGGGCTGAGCGCTATGCGGTGAACCTGGCGCGCGGGCTGGCCCATACCGGGCACGACGTGCATATATTTGCGGGCGCCTGGGAGAACGAAGACAGCAGCGGCATAACCATGCACCGCGTGCCTTTTATGCGCCGACCGTCGCCGCTTAAAAATCTTTCTTTTCAGCGCAATTCCCGCCGGCTCGTTGCCGGGCAAACCTTTGACATTGTTCAGGGCCTTTCGCAGGTATTCCCTTCGGATGTGTACCGCATGGCCGAGCCCCTGCATGCTCACTGGCTGCGCCTGCACTATATGAACCCGGTAAAGCGCTGGCTGAAGTATTTGAGCCCGCGGCATCTGACAATTCTCGGCATCGAAAGCGCTATTTTCAAACCCGGCAACTACCGCCGCATTATCGCCATATCAAAGCTGTGCCGGCAGCAGCTCATACACTATTACGGTGTACCGGAAAACGCTATAAAGATCATATACAATGGCGTTGACCTGCAGCAGTTCAGCACGACCGATCACGGCCGCATGCGACGGGCCGGCCGCGCCCGGCTCAGCATTCCCGAGCAGGAGCCGGTACTGCTGTTCGCGGGCAATGATTTCAAGCGCAAGGGTCTGCAGTTCGGCCTGCAGTATGCCCTGGCGCTGCGCGGTCGGGGACATAAGCCGTGGCTGCTTGTGGCAGGCCGGGGCAACCAGGCTCCTTATATGCGCATGGCGCGCCAAAAAAACTTTGCCGGCCGGCTGGTATTTCTCGGCAG
>JAFGCP010000183.1 GCA_016932595.1 Deltaproteobacteria bacterium | reverse complement strand
CGGATGAGAAAAAAACTCATTTTTCGACACTACTTTCCGAGGAAGGCGGCCGTTTTTACCATTACCAAAACAGGTATATGATTGTTGAAATAGACAATCCGGATAAGCTGAAAGTCCCTTCTAATTATATCTGGATGAGCCTGGGCCATTTAATGAAATTTATCAAGCATACCAATTACATAAATGTCGAGGCGCGAACTTTAATAGCTTGTCTTAGTTTTTTATAAGGTTTTTTGAATGACATTGCATGATCCTGATTCCCGGGAGTGTTACAGGCATGTGCTGCTTTTAGGATATTCGCGCATTGCCCGCAAGCGGCTCATACCAGCCTTGAGCGCCTGCGGTCAGGCCGTTCATCTGGATATTGCATCAAAAAGCTCGGTCAGTGCCGCCAGGGCTGAGCAGCGCCTGCCGGGAGATATATTCGACTGCTATGGCTCTGCGCTGCATGAAAGCCGGGCTGATATAGTCTATATTTCCCTGGCAAACAGCGATCACGCGCAGTGGGCTGAAATGGCGCTTCAAAGCGGCCGGCATGTTGTGGTGGACAAGCCGGCCTTTGTATCTTCTGCTGATGCAGAGCGTTTAATAGCATTGGCTGAAAGAAAGCAGCTTCTGCTTGCCGAAGCAAATGTTTTTTCCTTTCATCCTCAAATTCAATGTGCCCTTGAAGAGTTCAAAGCAGCAAAGTCGGCCCCCGTCAAGATAAGCTCTGTTTTTTCATTTCCAGGCTTTCAGAAAGATGACTTTCGCTATAAAGCGGAGTGCGGCGGCGGGGCTCTCAATGATTTAGGTCCTTATGCTATCAGCGCCGGCACGGTTTTTTTTAAAGAGCCCCCCCGGAAGATCTTTTGCCAGGTGACGGATCGCTCCATCTCAGGAGTCGATCTGGCGTTCAGCATGGCTGCCCTGTATACGGGCGGGCGGGCCATGGTCGGGCATTTCGGCTTTAACACCGAATATCAGAATACGATTTCCCTGCTGGGCCCTTCGCTGTGCATTAACTTTGATCGTGTGTTTACGATACCCTCTGATTATAAAAATACGCTGAAGGTGCGTGCTTTAGATAAAAGCCGGGATATACCCGTGCCTCAATCGGACTGCTTTGCAAACTTTTTCGATCAAATTTTCAGCGCTGTAAAAAACCACCAATTCAAAAAGTGGCATGAGAATGTGCTTCTGCAAGCCACATCTCTCGATATGCTTAAGTCCGCTGCGCAGAGGGAGGATGCCGTATGATAAAAGTCTGGGATTACCTCCGGGAATACGAAAAAGAAAAAAATGAAATCCATGAGGCGATTGAGCAAGTCCTGACCTCCGGCTGGCTGATTCTAGGCCAGCAGGTAAAAGATTTTGAAAGCTCTTTTGCCGCCTACTGCGGCGTATCCTATGGCGTCGGGGTCAATTCCGGAACCGATGCGCTTTTTCTGGCGCTGAAGGCAATCGGTGTCGGCAGCGGCGATGAGGTGATTACGGTATCCAATACGGCTGTCCCGACAGTGTCTGCGATTGTGTCGACGGGAGCGGTCCCCCGATTTGTCGATATAGATCCCCGAACCTATCTGATGGATACGGATTTGCTGGAGGGGGCGATAAATAAGAATACCAAATGTATTCTGCCCGTGCACCTCTATGGCCAGTGCGTCAACATGGGAAAGCTCACTGCGCTGGCTGAAAAACATGGCATACCTGTTCTGGAAGACTGCGCCCAGAGCCACGGGGCGGAGTATCAGGGGAAGCGCGCAGGCGCGATGTCGGCCCTTGCTGCCTTTTCTTTTTATCCAACAAAAATTTTGGGCGGCTACGGTGATGGCGGCATGGTTGTAACCGATGATGAGAGTATATACAAAAAGCTTTTGCGCCTTAGATTTTACGGCATGGAAAAGACCTATTATGCGCTTGAGCACGGATATAATTCGCGTCTTGACGAACTGCATGCCGCCATTCTTTTAAAAAAGCTTGATCACTTGAATGAATATATTAATCGCCGAAGAGCACTAGCGGCCATCTATGATGAAATGCTTGCAGATACGCCACTGACACTTCCCTTTCGTGATCCCGACGGCAGGCATGCTTTTTATTTGTATGTCTGCCGCCATGCAAGGCGCGATGCCATCATCGCAAAGCTTGCGGAGCACAACATATCGGTTAATGTCAGCTATCCCTGGCCCATTCATACCATGGAGGGCTATCGGTCTCTTGGCTACGCAGCGGGCGATTTCCCTCACACTGAAGCAGCTGCCAAAGAAATATTCTCTCTACCGATGTATCCCGGGCTGGATACGGCAGCTCAGTTGCAGGTCATAGAACGGCTCAAAGAAATACTGAAGCAGCTTTGAAAGCCGGTTTTCTCTCCCTTGCTTTACTGATTTGACGATAGGACAGGGTATCCGGCAATGCGGCATCAGTGTTGATGCCTGCAGAATACATTATTTTATTGTTACCTTTTAACTTGCTAAATTTTATGGTCGAAAAAAATCATCAGTATGCTTTAGCCCTTTTCAGCATCTGCTGTCTCGGATTTGCCTTCCGCATATATAATATAAATGTTTCTTTGTGGTGCGATGAAATGATGCAGGCTGTGGCGGCATCAGCAGAGTGGCAAGATGTGTTTGATATAATGACAGGTTATTGCTCATCGCCGCCGCTTGACTATATCATAATGAAAATAGTCATTCTTTGTTTTGGTCAAGCTGACTGGGTTCTCAGAATGCCTGCTGTTTTGTTCGGGATTGCTTCTATCCCGGTTTTTTATTTTTTTTCCCGCTCCTTGGTTGAACAAAAAACAGCATTGACAGCATCCGCACTATTGGCGCTTTCACCTTTTGCAATTGCCTATTCGCAAGAAGCCCGGATGTATTCTATATTTTTATTCCTTTCATTGCTAAGCTTCATTGCAGCTTTAAGGTTAGCTGAAAAAAACAGCTTCAGGCATAGCATGTTGCTGGGCATCATAAATGGGTTGCTTGTGCTCGCCCATTATTTTGGAATTTTTGTGATCGCCTATGAAATAATCTTTTTCATGGCGGTAGTATTGTACAGTGGAGAAAAAAAAAGGCGTATCGAACTATTAATGATTAGCCTGCTTATTTCTTTTTTCTTTTTTTTACCATGGCTTCCTTTTCTCTTGTCGCAGCTAGTCACCTATGGGGGGAAAGAACTGGGATACGCTTTAAACGCGGATAGTAATTTTTTTAAAATTTTTCTTTCCAGCTTCTCAACAGACAAGTCATATCTGGACGGTTGGGCGTATTCATATCTGCTTATTTTTCTTTCAAGCATAGTTATCGCCGGATACAAAAAGGAAAAGAAAATACTTTTTGTTGCCCTTGGCGTATTCCTCATTTTGGGAACGCTTTTCGGCCTGAATTTTTTTAAAAAAATGGTTACGCCACGAAATGCAATTTTTCTTTTGCCTCTTTTTCTGTTTATCTGCGCTTATGGAATTACCAGCGCGCTTAATTTTTTTAAAATCAATTTCAAGCTGTCGATAGCCGTAAGCATTCTTCTTGTCTTATGGCCGGCTGTTCTCTATCATAGGGCCGGTCCGAAAGGGCATAAACAACCATGGAAAGAGGTTTCAGAGTATATTCGGCAGCACCCAGCTGGAAAAGAAAAAATTTTTATAACCGACCCTGTGGATCGCGGTTTTTTAGCGTATTATGCAGATCCTGAAGCAACCTGCTCTGTTATGAAAAAAGACTGGTCTGTTTACAAAAATGACCCATCATGGAAAATATGGGTTATCGACGAGGCTGTTATAACTGCGATGAGGGAAAAACGTTTTTCCGGCTGGGTTGTTGCCCCCTCTTTTTTAATGGGTAGAACATATAATGATTATTTTTTTAAAAATTATCGCCAGCTATTAAGCCAAT
This sequence comes from Deltaproteobacteria bacterium, assembly GCA_016932595.1. Taxonomy (GTDB): domain Bacteria; phylum Desulfobacterota; class WTBG01; order CAIYCZ01; family CAIRTM01; genus CAIWCT01. The sequence continues at coordinate 20,178 of JAFGCP010000183.1, read as the reverse complement.
TATTAGGGCCACCGGTAAAGCAGTTTTACAATCAAGCGGGCCCCCTCCAACTGTTTCATGTACAGGCTGCCCCTTGACCTTTCCAAATTAGCTTTGGGTCTGTGCTTTGATGAATAGCCCCTTGCGCCAAGCAGAGTATTCTGGAAGGGTGCAGTTTTAGAAATTAATGGATATGCTGGTTGAAAAAAGCACATGCTCCGCAGGACATGATGCGAGAAAAAACTACAAGCGGAGTTCATGGGCTTTCAACCAAAGATACTTCAAACAGCTGATTTGTATAAAGTCGCATTGTGCGATTATTTTGGGCAGTAATGAGTGCCGTGTTTTATTCAGGCAGGAGTGGAAAACAATTGCCGCTTTGAGCAGTTCATCAAGCACTGCCTCTGCTTTGCCGGCGATGCTTACCGCAATGTGCCGGTGCCCCCAGACCCTTTGCCCTCACAATTCATGCATTCTTTTCAGAATAAGAAATTCGCCTATATCAAGATGCTGTTTGTAGCTTTGCCGCAGATACCTGACAACCTCGGGCAACAGTTGATCATCGGGTATAGTGTCAATGCGCCATGTGTACACGGGATAGAAAATATAGCGGGGCTTGTTTTTCTCCAGATCGGCCACGAGTTCCCGGCGATGTTCGGATGTTGCCGCAAAGGAGGCAATAGCATAACGTGTTGGATTAGTCCTATCAAACAAGAAATAATAGGCCGCTTCGTTAGGGAAAAAATAGACATAATCGCCGGGTGCTGTATGTGCATCAAGAAAGGACCTGATTTTTTCGAGTGTTTTGGCCGTAGCCGGATCAAACAGCACGCCAGCTCTGGTCAGATCAGGAACTTCCGTTCCGCTACGGATCCGAGTCCATTTCCGGGAGAAATTTTTGAGATCATCCCTCACCGAATCAAAGCTGTTTCTTAAATTATATGAATCAACAAACAAAAGGCGGAGAAAAATCAACAGCCCCACAACCAGCAAAGAATTGCCGGCTTTGACTAGACCTGGAAGTTTTCCCCGGATGCCGGCAGCGGCTCGGTCAATGGTGAGAAACAGCAGCAGGAAAGCAGGCTGAGAAGCATAATACACATGATACTGATCGCTCCTGCCCAGGGCGGAACGAAACAGCAGCGCACCAAATACGATAAGACCTGCTGTCAGAATATAGTCTCGGGTGAGCCGGCCCATGAGCAGCAGGGGAATGAGAAATACTGCCGTACAGATATAGATACCGATTATGCCATAGTACAGAAGGGGGCCTTCCGTAAGTGGCGCTGCAAGAAACGCTGCAAAGGAAGGGGCCGGCAGCGAGCCGTAGCCAAGGGACACTAACTTCGGATATTCGTACAGCATCGAAAAGACAGGGCCTAGAGCGCCCTTTACCGATAAATAGAGTAGCATGGGCATAAGCGTTGTCAGTCCGCCACCCGCTATGAGCAGCAACCTGCCTGGTAAGCTTTTATAATCTCTCTGTGCCGCCGCATGCAGCGCTATACAGGAAACAAGCGCAAGGCCGGAGCAGATGCCGACCTCCTGGCTGAACAGCAGACTCAGCCCAATGATGCCTCCGCTTGCGGCCAACAGCGCCTTTCTGCCGCTGTGCTGGTACTGATACGCACAAAGCAAAGGCAGCATGCCGAGCGCAACGCGCAGATATGAACAGTTGGGGGAACGGTAGACCAGGGGGGAAAATGCCAGCAGATAGATACAGGAGGCCATAATAAAGGTCAGTCTGCCGCGGCAGGTTGTATAGAGGAAATAAATGATTATTCCATAGGCACCCAGGTTAAGGCACAGCGCATATGCCCTTTCTGTGATTACGGTGACATCGAACAGTTCCATGGCCCATGCCAGGGGATAGACCAGCAGGGGCCCGTAGAGGCAGAAAAAATCCTTGCCATATACATTGCCCGTAAGGATTGCCTGCGCCCATGCAAGAATTTCTCCCTCTTCGCCCAGGAATTCCCACAAGCCGCTTTGCTGATAAAAAAAATTAATATTCCATGAACACACCAGGTACACGCCCGCGATACATGTCAGGAAAAGGCGCCAGTCCCTATTTTTGGCCGGCAGATTTTTCCCTTCAGCAGGGAAAAGTATGGATAGCGTTGCCCTTTGTTTCCGGCGTGCCCAGATTAACCAGGCCCCGACAGCTGACAGAATCGGCAATCCCGTCAAGGCCATGTATGCCAGGATATCCCTGGATTTGGCATAGTTGTTCATAGTTGTATAGCTGACAATTCCCAACTCCTTTGACAGCTTCAATTCGGCAGTAAAATTAAAATCAAGATTCAGGATATGGTAGGCACTCAATAGCCCCGCCAGCAGCCCCGCCAGCAGCACGTTGACGTGGGTTATGTACAGCGCATTCAGACTTTTCTCTTTATATCCCTTGTCCATGGTGCCCTGTTATGGATTTTTCGACTGTTAGGGCTTTCTTGCCAGAACCAGCAACTCGCCGCACGATACCGGGAAATTTGCCTGTTTGATGCTGCGGGGAAAAAGTCGATCTGCTCCAGTTGCCAGCGGAGTAAAAATAGGATGTTGATATGTTTGAAACTGATTAATGATATACGCAAGATTCAAGTACTTCGGCGAAGGCTCAATCAGAAGGGGGGGCATGCCGCTTTTTTTCAGCAGCGCTTTTATGGTGACAGGAGAAAAGTAGTGCAGGTGCTCTGCCTTGTAATGGCTCCATTTTGCACCCATCATGCGGCAGGAAAGGCTTGCAACATTAGGGGTTACTATCATGAGAAGGCCGGAAGGCTTTAGAATTCTGACGGCCTCGTGCATGAAAGCATCGATATCCCGGACATGCTCCAGCAGGTCAGACATGGTAATGAGATCGAAGGTCTCATCGGCAAAATGGGCCTCTTCGAGAGTGCCGTTGAAGATTCTAGCGCCGAATTTTTGCTGCGCCAGCCGGGATGAGTATTCTGATAATTCTACACCGTAGGGCTCCCATCCCGCAGCTTTGGCTGCTTCAAGAAAATAGCCGGTTGCGCAGCCAACATCTAAAACTTTTCCTGTTTTAAGGAATCGGCTGATTTTTTTTAGCCGTGCCGAAAAGGTAAGGAGTTTCATTTGCCGGGGGGCATTTTCATTATCTGCTGTGAGCCCCCAGGTTTCATAATAGGTATCGCGATATATGGCCTTTAACTCTTCCGCCGATGGGAAAGGTGACAGAAAGACCGCACCGCAGACACACTGCCAAACAGGCAGCTGCGCATCAGCATATTTTTTTTGTGTAGTGGAGCCGCCGCACAGCGGACAATTTCGGCTAGGAGTCATGACCATATTTTTTCCAGATGGCAGGAAACCGCTGACGCATGGCGTCAAGCACTGCTTCCGAACTGATTGACTGCATGCAGATGTTCTGGCCGCTGCAGGGGGCTGTTTTTGCATTGAAAACGCTTAGGCACGGGCTGCAGTAAAGCCCTTTATAAAAGATGAGAGGGTCGCCACCCTTTGGCCCATAGAGGACCGGCGTTTCCGGTCCAAAAAGAGACAGCGTCGGCACGCCGAGGGCTGCGGCGATATGCAGGGGGCCGCTGTCATTGGTTACAAACAAAGCAAGCCGGGTAAAAACGCCAAGAAGCTCTCCCAGCCTTGTCTTGCCCGCCAGATTAACCACCTGGGCTGAACTGCCCAGCCCCGCCAGTACCTCATCGACATATGTCCGATCAACCGGAGCCCCGATAAATACAAGTTTTACATTCAGTTCTTTCAACAAAGCCTTTGCCAGGGTCTGAAATTCCTGCTTTGGCCAGCGCCGCTCCAGCGACAGGTCGCTGACATTGACATTAAAGCCGATCAGCAGGTCGTTTTTTTGCACCCCCTCCTTTTCGAGTATCAAGCCGGCGGCAGTATTTTCCGCCTCCGAAAGCATTGGCCTGGTTAAGGAATAATCGGAAATCTGTACTTCCAAAGGAGCTGCCAAGGCCCCGAAAACTTCCGTAATATGCTTGTAATGATTATAATAAATCTGATGCGTCAGCAGGTTGCCGCGCCAAAGCTGACGAAGAAAGTATCCGATTCTGATCGGGCTGCCGGAAATATAGGTCATGATGGTGGAGAATTTTGCGAAAAACTCCATATCAATGGTTATATCGTAGCGCTCGTGCCTGATTTTCCAGATAGTGCTTAAGAGGTCGGCAACAAAATGGGCAGAGCTATCGGTACGAAGCGTATAGACGACATCAACCAGCGCGAGTCTGTTGACAATATCCTGATTGGTTGCAAAGGTGAGAAAAGCGATTTTGGCCGCCGGATACTTATTTTTTATCGCCCGCAGCAGGGGGGAAGAGAGAAGAATGCTTCCTATACCGAAATACTTCATGATCAGAATTTTTTTTGGCGGACTTGAAGCCGTTTTTGGAAAAAGGCCAGCCAGCATCTGGAAAAAGTCCAGAACAAAGCACACCGGTATCCCGATATAGTGGTCGATGGCCTTCATGGCGCGAACATTCATGCCTTATTTCTTTCCGAAAAAATGCCGGTTTTTCAAAGCCGACCGGACGGCCCATATCCACCCCCGCCCCTCGGATCGGACATAGAAGAAAAAATAAACAAAACCGAACCAGAGCTGAAATAACGGATTGGGGGGGATTTTCACGAGCTGTTTAATCAGAGGCATTAATGATGGGAAAAAAACGGCTGTCTGGAAAAATTTGTGGAGGTTAATGAGCCGGTTACGGTCAGGGTTCTCCAGCATGGAGGTTATGTGAAATGACGTCGCCATAGTGTCGGGGGTCAGTTCTCCGGAGAGATACCCATGCTCCCTTGCATAGTCGGCAAGACGTGTGCCCGGATAGGGCATAAACAGGGAGCACCAGGGAAAATCAGTGCCGATAGCGATGTTGACGGCAACCGTCTTGAGGGCCTGGTCGAATGTCTCGCCGGGGAAACCGAGAATATTGTAGGTTCTGAAGGTGATGCCATGTTTTTTCAGAATCGCTGCGCCCCGTTTGATGTCATCATCGGTGATGACTTTGTTGAGCATGCCGTTGCGGAGCGCCTCGTCGCCGGATTCAATGCCGAAAAATACCGTTTTGCACCCATTTTCACAGAGCAGGCCCGCAATTTCATCATCGATCTGGTTTATCCTCACCAAACAGTGGAAGGGGATGTGAAAACGCCTGCCATAGGCGGGTAGAAAATCCTTGAGCCATGTTTTATTCAGAGAAAACGTATCATCGGCAAAATAAATCCGGTCAATGGCCCCAGATGCAGTCACGCGGGCAATTTCATCTAAAACGGAAGAGGCGGAGCGCTGCCGGACATACCGGCCCTTGCCCCGATAAAGTTCCGCCATCTGGTGGTTGAAACAGAAGGAGCAGTTGAACGGGCATCCACGGCTGGAGATAATGACATGGACCGGATCATCCTGCAAAGCAGGGTAACGCGCATACAGCTTCTGGTCGGTGAACGGCAGGGTGTCCAGATCCTGAAGCAGCGGGCGGACATCGTTGCGGATAATCTGATTGTTGGCGCCTTTTACCCACAGGTTGGGGATAGTCGAGATATTTCGGGATGCTGACAAGGCATCGGCAAGCTCAATCATTGCAGCCTCACCTTCGCCGCGGCAAATGATGTCAATTCCCTCGTTTAAAAGCACTTCCGGGAAAAAAGTTGCATGGGGACCTCCCAAAACGATGTGGCAGTGGAATTCTTTTTTAAGTTGTGCGGCCGTTTCCAGCACCCAGGAGTGCATGCCCGTCATGACAGAGAAAGCAATGATTGACGGCTTGTATTCTTTCAACAGCGGTACGAATTCCTTAGCGTCATTTCCGATGAACAGATCGCAGTCATGCCCCTCTTTTTTGAGCGCTGCGGAAATATACATGGGACCAAGAAATTTGAACCACAGATTTTGAAGAAAAACTATTTTCGCCATATCATAAAGCTCGGATATGAAATTTTTTTAGTTTATTGATAACTTCATACATCCAGGGCCATGCGACCCGAAAAGCTTTGAGCGTTTCGGGGAAGTATAAAACGGGTTCTTTCCCAATGGGGCCTTTGCAGGGCAGTTAGAGAGAATAAATATAGGCGAGATAAAGTTTATCGCATGTTGGGAGGAAATGCAAATACCATGTATTTATAATGCTTGAGTATAGGTGGGGCATAATTAAGCTCTATGCTAATATTTTTATAAGAAAAGCAGAATATATGGCACTGGTATTATTTTTCGAGAGCCCGGTGGGAGATGGTGATAGCACATTTAAAGACTGCTTTTATGCCAATGGCGTGCAGTATGCCTCCCACATACGGGATGTCGCAGATAAACGGATTTCGAAACGAAAGGGAAATGTGAATTCAGCTTGCATCAGCCGAAAAACAAACAGCTCGACAACTTGACTAAATTTTGCAATAAGCATGTTAGTTTACATCCTGGCGATTATAAAGCTATTAATTGCAGGCAGCGGCATCCGAAGCCGAGCAGCGAATTTTTAAAATGAGTTTTTTAAATGCAGCAGGACAGCACGACGATTTATTCTGCGGCTATACGCATTTGGGATAGCTGTTTTGCAGCTTGTGCGTATATCTGCGACTGCGGGTAGCAAAAAAATATACTTTGAGCAAAGACTTTTTTGCTTCAAAACGATACGCGAAACCGGGGATGTGGAGGATTGTATTGACTGTTGAGCATATGCCGGACATGTATTACCTGCAAAGGCATAGTTGGCAAAATTTTTGAAGGGATATCCTTTGGAAAATACTGTTTGGGGGTTTTGTTTCTTTGAAATACAGGTTTGTGGTAAAAAGCGAGCCATAGTTTGATCGCACTCAGGAGTTGTTGCGATGCCGGTAAAAATATTAATAACGGGCGCTACGGGGTTTTTAGGTAGCAATTTATTAAAAAGGCTGGTGCTCAACGAAGCTTGTGATGTGATTGTGTTGAAGCGCAAGCACTCGAATCTGGCACGTATTCAGGGCCTGTGTGACAAGGTTACCTTCTTCAATATTGAGGAGACCAACCCGGAAAGTCTTTTTGCAACCAACCATATTGACACCATCATCCATTGCGCCACCCATTATGGCAGGAAAGACACCAAACCGTTTGAGGTTATTGAAGCCAATTTTACGCTGCCCTTGAAACTTCTGCATGTGGGGAAAGAGCATGGCCTGCGTTGCTTTATCAATACGGACACGATCTTGGATAAACGGGTCAACTATTATTCCCTGTCAAAAAATCAGTTTAAGCAATGGCTGGAAATGTATTCGCCCGAGCTGGTTTCCGTTAACATGGAACTGGAGCATTTTTACGGCCCGCAGGACGATCCTTCGAAATTCGTGTCGTTTATTATTGAGAAACTGCTCAACAAGGACCCGCAGATCGATTTAACATTGGGAAAGCAGAGGCGGTTTTTTATTTATATCGACGATGTCGTCGAGGCATTCGTGAAGGTGCTGAACGCGAGCGTAAATTTTTCGAAAGGTTTGTATTCGTTCCAGGTCGCCACACGGGAGCCTGTGACAATCAAACAGTTTGTTGAGACGATCAAGCTTCTGACGGGCAACCGTACAACGGTTTTGAATTTCGGTGCCATCCCGTACCGCAGAAATGAAATCATGGAACCAGCTATCGATATATCGGCACTGGAAGCCCTGCAGTGGAGCCCAACGGTTTCTCTGGAACAGGGTTTGCGGAAAACCATTCAATGTATGCAAAAGGACGCGAGAGCATGAACTATTTAATCACCGGAGGGTGCGGGTTTTTAGGCTCTAATATTGCCGCACGGTTGATGAAACAAAAAGAGAAAGTAGTCGTTTTTGACAACCTTTACCGGGAAGGTGCTGAAAAAAATTTGGAGTGGCTGAGGCAGCAGGGCAGCTTTACTTTTGTTCACGGCGACGTGCGGAACCGCAATGATGTTGAGCGGATTATTCGAGAAAAAAGACCGGATGTTATGTACCATTTAGCCGGGCAGGTCGCCATGACGACATCCATCGCCAACCCCCAGATGGATTTCGAGATCAATGCACTCGGCTCGTTTCATGTGCTGGATTCCGTGCGGAGGTATTCCCCCGAGAGCATCGTTGTGTATTCTTCCACCAACAAAGTGTACGGAGACCTGGAGTGGGCGAAGTATGAAGAAACCGAGACGCGCTACCTTGTCCCGGATTTCCCCCGGGGGTTTCCGGAAACGGTCAACCTGGAGTTTCATTCGCCGTATGGTGCTTCCAAAGGAGCGGCTGACCAGTATATGCTTGATTTTCACAGAATATACGGCATTAAAACCGTGGTGTTCCGGCACTCTTCCATGTATGGCGGGCGCCAGTATGTGACTTATGACCAGGGGTGGATTGGCTGGTTCTGCCAGCAGGCCATTTTTCAAAAAGACGGCTTGCTGAAGGAGCCGTTTACCATTTCCGGCAATGGCAAGCAGGTTCGGGACTTGTTGTATGCCGATGATACGGTTGACCTTTATCTTGCCGTCGTTGACCATATTGATAAAACCCGGGGACAGGCATTTAATATCGGCGGGGGGATGCAGAACAGCCTGTCGCTTCTGGAGTTGTTCGCGCTTTTGGAAGGAGAACTGCAGTGCCGGCTGGACTTCAGACAATTGCCGCCGCGCGAAAGCGATCAAAAAATTTTCGTGGCTGACATTGCCAAAATTCGGGCGCTGACTGAATGGGAACCAAAAGTCGACAAGCTTGCAGGCATTCGTAAAATGTTGGAATGGACAAGGTCCCGTGTGTGAAACACTCCCCGTGCGACAAAAAGAAAATTACGAATTGACCATTGCGATACCTGCGTATATGGAGGAGGAGAACCTGCGGATTTTGCTGCCGCGTCTGAACAAAACGCTTGCAGCGCTGCCGGTTTCTTCCGAAGTGGTCGTTGTGGATACCCTGATCCCCATGGACAATACGCGCATGGTCTGCCAGGAAAACAATGCTGTTTACCTCAACAGACTGTCGGGCAATTATTACGGAGACGCCGTGCGTACGGCCATACAATACTGCAGGAGCCGGTATCTCGTGTTCATGGACGGCGACGGCTCGCATGCGCCGGAATTTATCCCCAGCTTTTTAAATGTTGCGGAGGCCTGCGATGTGGTCATAGCATCCCGGTACGTGAAAGGGGGCGCATCCGATAACAGTAAGCTTCTGCTTTTTATGAGCAGGGTAGTCAATGTGCTGTATTCCGTTATCCTGAATCTGAACTGCAAGGATGTCTCAAACAGCTTCAAGTTGTACCGGACCGAGCTTTTACAGCCACTGGCACTGTATTCGAAAAATTTCGACATTATTGAAGAAATGCTGTTCAAAATGAAGCGCAATTGCAGTCAGCTGAAAATCATCGAACTGCCATTTACATTCAGGGAACGGATGTTCGGTCACACCAAGCGAAACCTTTTCGTTTTTATGTTTACCTACTTTTTCACGTTGCTGAAGCTCCGTTTCGGGAAATAACTCTCCAGGATGAGCAGGTATGCGGTAAACGAACAACGGAGTTTTGAGTCGGAATAGACACGAGGCATGGGTTATAGATGGCAAGGGCCGGAAGGAAGAATATTTTTATTGACACATAATTCTCCCCGCCACTATAGTGTTCCATCAGAATACCTCTTAGGGTCAATTGAAATTAATTCGGGTGCCTCCATTGATTGCTGCCCACCCCGACGGTACACCAAAGTATTGGATCGTAACAGCGATCTGGTTAGCGGTTTTTCTTGCTGCGCTGCCTTTTGTCTTCGGCCGCGCGGGAGATGTTATCGTCGATTCTTTCTATGATTTGACCGTCGCCATGCGGCTGCAGAGCGGTGAGGCGCTATACCGGGATCTTGCCTATCTCTATGGCCCGGTAGGAGCTTGGGTGGACTGGCTTTGGTCGAGCGTTTTTGGACTGACCGTTCGTGCCTACCTGCTTATATGCGCCCTGCTTGCTGCCGTTGAGCTTCATATGGCAGACCGGATTGCAAGGCGATACCTGGCGCCGCCGGGACGTCTTTTCCTGCTTTTCGGCCTGATGGGTGTTTTTACGTTCCACAGCGAACTGTTCGGCCGGCTCATGCCCTATTCGCTGTCATCTTTTCTGGCAGAGCTGGGATTTTTAATTTTTCTTGACCGGTGGATTAGTGCCCGTGAATCTGCAAACTCAAACATCTCGGCCGCAGCGGCCGGCATTGCGGCTGGTTTACTGCTGCATACAAAGGTCGAGTTCGGCGTTGTGGCGACGATTGCCATCTGCCTGGATATACTGTTTGAGCAATGCATCGCTGCATCGGGAAGCGGTAGAACAGCACAGCGAAAAGGGCTTATATACGGCTGGGCTCTCGGCGTCGGTCTCGGTTTTGCGCTTTTGCTGCCTTTAGGCGGGGATGTTTTTCTGTATTTTTCAAGCGCAGACCCTCGTCCGTATCTCACAACCGATGCAGGAAAAAAACTTGCAGAGTCGGCAGGCAGCATCACCTCACTAAAGCAGCTCGTGCAGCTTGCCGCTTTCGCGGTCGGTTCTGCAGCTATCATGCTGCTGTCTGCAGCGGTTTTCTGGCTCATCTCCGTTCGGAATATTCGAACAGGCCTTTTAGTTTTTTCATCTGGCGCGCTCGTCTGGCTCTTGTGGCCTTTTATAGGGTCATGGCTTGACTACACGCCGCTACCGGGTGTTATTCTGTTTCTCGCACTCTGTGCCGCCGCATTGCTCCCAGATCTGCAGCATAATGCCGCAAACCGGACGAAACTCCTGCTTGTGCTTGCCGCAGGAGGCTGCCTGCTGCGCTGTCTCGGAGCTCTTTGCCCGGGGCTGTACGGATCATTTTATCTGCTTCCAGCCCTTGTCGTGAGTATAGCGCTTTCGGGTGAGTGGGGGCGATGGCTGGATTTTAAGCAGCCCCACTTTTCTGCTCAGGCGATGGCATTTGGCTTTTTTGTTTTATCGCTGTGGGGGGCTGAGGCAAATTTTCAGCGCTTTCGGGTTAAAAATTATTCGCCCTCGTCAGCTCTCATGCCTTTCGCCACTGACAAGAACCGTGGTCAGATTATCGGCGATACGCTCGTTTTCCTTTCAGAGAAGGTTAGGCCGGGCGAGTATCTGGCTGTTATGCCGCAGGAACCAATCATATCTTTCGCGCTGCAGGCCAAGCCGGTTTTCCCGGACCATAACTTTATTGCTCATGCAGTCCGAGGAGATTCGATGGCGGCTCTGGCCTTGAAATTTGAAACTCGCAAGCCCAAATTCGTGGTGGTGAGCAATCGGCCATACCGGGAAGGCGGGCTTGGCCCTTTTGGCAGCAACTATGCCCGGGAAATTCAAGCTCTGATTGATCGGGACTACACTGTTGTAAGGAAATTTGGGCCATCTCCTTTTCCGGCAGATGACGCTGTTGCCATATGGGTCTCCTTCCCTTCTTACGCCATCACAGTCTATGAGCTTAAAGAACAATGAAACCCCGCTCTTAAATAATTTTCGATATGGGTAATCTTGATTCATGCAATTATCTTATATAATTCGTATATTCGGCAGCCTTGCAGGCATTATGTTGAGCTTCTTGCTTGTTCGCTGGTGCCTTGCAGACCGTCCAACCATTGATTTTATTGAATACTGGTCAGCAGCCAAATTGACGCTTGCCGGCGGCAATCCCTACAGCATGCCCGAAATGCTGGCTGTTCAAAAGCCGACGGGTTGGCCCGCTAACAGTGGAATACCTTTCCCTGCCGACTATGCGCATATGATGCGAAACCCTCCCTGGGCGCTGTTTTTTGTTTTACCTCTGGGGCTTTTTGATTTTCTGACCAGCCGCACCATTTATTTTATGGTTTGTCTCGTGATAGTCGGATTTTCAACCAAATGGCTGTGGCAGACCCTGGGGGGGAGCAAAAAGTTCCTTTGGATTGCACTGTTCATAGCTTTTACATTTCCATCAACAACCCGCTCTCTTGATGCCGGCCAGATTTGCGTGCTGTTACTGTTAGGTTTGGCCCTTTTTTTCTATTGTGTCCGGCGGGAGCAGTGGTTCTGGGCCGGAGCTGCGGCCAGCGTACTTTTGATAAAACCGCATGCTTTGTTTTTGTTTGGCGTAGCCTTAGTTTTGTGGGTTTTGCATAATAGATGCTGGCGCTTCATATTGGGCGCTTTAACAGGCCTGCTTACTGCTACGGCAGTGACATGGTTGTTTGTTCCAAATATTTTTGAGCATTACCTTTTTTCTATTCAGGATTATCCTTTCCAGTCCTGGACTACTTTTACGCCCGGCACGCTGTTGCGAGAAACCTTTGGTCTTGAAAAAACATGGTTTGATTATATATATTCTGTGTTTGGAACGGGCTGGCTACTCTGGTACTGGCGGCGCCACAGACATGATTGGCGCTGGGAGGAAACCCTGCCCATGCTTGTCCTTGCTTCCGCGGCAACGACGGTGTTTGGCTGGGATGCAGATTATATAATAGTGCTTCCCGCCATCTTGAGCATTGCTCTCCGCATCGAGACTTTATCATCCTTATCTCAGGCCCAACGCAGAAAAGTTTTTATCCTAACTGGATGCTATGTGGCAATTGTTGTTCTGTATTATTTTCCTGCCCCGCATGACAGGTTTCACATATTGGGGATAGCTGCATATCGGTGGGGTGAGTGCCTGTTTGCGACTTCCTTATGGATATTGTATGCGATGATGCATCACTTTCTGGGCAGAAAGGATCCGGCGGGCATACTGCCACGGGCTTAGGTGACGGTGTTGATATCTGACGGAAGCGCCGCTGCGTTGGCTATAAGGAGCCTGCATCCGGAGATGCACAGCATGACATCCGTGGGGAATATCCACAGTAGCATATACCCCGTAAAATGATTGCTGCAGCAATGATGCAAGCATGCCATGGTTTTAATTTTTCAGTTGCACAAGAGTCTGTGCCCCCTGTAGCTTTTGGAACGCACGTTACCACGGTTGGTTAATCTATGACTTTTTCATTTCTTCCGGTTTCAAAAAACGACCTGCGCAGCCGCGGGTTGCGCGAGCTTGATGTCATCATCGTGACCGGCGACGCCTATGTTGATCACCCCGCCTATGGGGCCGCCGTTATCGGCAGGGTTCTGGAGGCCGAAGGCTTCACGGTCGGCATCATCGCCCAGCCTGACTGGCATGACACGAAAGATTTCATGCGCCTGGGCAGGCCGCGTCTTTTTTTCGGCATAACCTCGGGCAATGTCGATTCCATGGTTGCCAATTATACGGCAGCCAAAAGGCGGCGCAAGCTGGATGACTACTCGCCGGGCGGCAAAGCCGGGCTGCGGCCGGACAGGGCCGTAACCGTGTATGCCAACCGGCTGCGCGAGGCATATCCAGGCGTGCCCCTTGTGCTTGGCGGCATTGAGGCAAGCATGCGCCGCCTTGCCCATTATGATTACTGGGATCATAAGGTGCGGCGCTCGGTGCTGGTTGACAGCAGGGGCGATATTCTCGTCTACGGCATGGGCGAAAGCCAGATGATTGAGATTGCCCGCAGACTTGCCACAGGCGAGAAAGCCGGAGATCTTGATAATATCCGCGGCACCGCCGTTATCCGCAGGGACACCGTCAAGCTGAAGAATCCGCTCATGCTGCCGTCCTTTGAAGAGGCGGCAGCCGATACCACAAAATTCAACGAGGCATTCCGCCTTATCTACAATGAGCAGAACCCCCTTACCGCCCGGCCTCTTGTGCAAAAGCACGGCGAGCGGTATGTGGTCTGCTTTGCGCCGCCGCTGCCGCTTCCCCCCCAGAAGCTCGACCGGATATATGAGCTTCCGTATCAGCGGCGCTGGCATCCGGTCTATGACCGCGAAAAAGTTCCCGGCCTTGAAACCGTTCGATTTTCTCTGACAACGCATCGGGGCTGCACGGGCCAGTGCAGCTTCTGCTCGCTGTACTTTCATCAGGGCCGCATGATCCAGAGCAGGAGCCCGCAGTCAATCCTGCGCGAAGCCCGGCGCCTGACCCGCCTGCCCGAGTTCAAGGGCACCATCACCGATATGGGCGGCCCCACGGCAAATCTGTATGGCGCAGCCTGCAAAAAATGGCCTGCCGAGGGTTGTTGCAGCGCCCGAAGCTGCCTTGTGCCCAAGCCCTGCAAAAACCTGGAGCTTAATCTGGACAAAAGCCTGGCCCTGTACCGCGCGGTGCGCGAGCTGCCGGGCGTGAACCATGCCTTTATCGGCAGCGGCATACGCTTTGATCTTGTGACGGGGCCTGCCGCCGGGCCCTGGCTTGAAGAGGTATGCCGTTATCATATCAGCGGCCGTATGAAGGTCGCCCCCGAGCACACGGTGGAGCATGTGCTGCAGCTTATGGGCAAACCGCCCGTGACTGTCTATGAGGAATTCCTGAAGCAGTTTACAAAAGCAAATAAAAAGCTGCCGCAGAAATGCCATCTGGTAAATTATTTTATCTGCGGCCATCCCGGAACAACGCTGCGCGATGCTTTTGATTTTGCCCGGTACCTTATACGCCGCGGCATGCAGCCCGAGCAGATCCAGGACTTTACGCCCCTTCCGATGACCCTGTCGGGGTGCATGTATTATACCGGGCAGCACCCGATCACGGGCGAGCAGGTCTATGTACCCCGCAGCGAGCGGGAGCGCATGATGCAGCGGGCCCTGGTGCAGTATCGTAACCCTGCCAACAGCGACCTCATCCGGGAGGCGCTCCGTGAGCTGGGGGCCGAGCACCTGGGAGCGAAGTTTTTCAGAAAGGGTATCTATGAGAAAAACAGGGGAGGCAGGCGGTGATGTTTGATGTTGCCATAATCGGGGCGGGCCCGGCAGGACTGCTGGCGGCAAAGACCGCTGCGCAGCGCGGGCTGAAAGTGGCGCTGGTTGAAAAGCGAAGTGATGTGTCCCGTATTACGCGGGCCTGCTGCCAGCAGCTTGTCATGGATGAGGGCTATGCAGGCGATACGGTGTCAGTGAAGGAGGGCGGCATATTTTTCGAGCGCGGGGGCTTTGGCGCAGCCTATGCCGGGCCGACCTTCAATGTGACAAAAAAATATTATATTTCCCCCGGCGGCCGGCGCATTTGCTTTGCACACCCCGACGGCAGACCCCTTGCCGTGCAGTTTGACAAGGGCAGGCTTTTGCAGGGCCTGTGGGGAAGCTGCGCCGGAGCCGGCGTCGAGCTTATGCCCGGTACCACGGCATGGAATGGCTCCGATGACGGAGAGAAGGTGACGGTGCAGCTTACGAGCCGGGGCAGGCGTTCCGCCATAGAGGCGCGGAAGCTCGTTATCGCCGATGGCGTCAATTCGCGCATGGCCGAGGCCTTGAACATGAATCAGGGCCGCACGCATTTTGTGACCACCCAGTGCCTCATCTATCTGCTTGAGGGCATTGACGACCCTGAGCCGCAGGCCATGAAGAGCTTCATGGGCAATGTCTATCAGTCGCGCGCCCCGATCATCCTGTATCCCTATTTTAATGATCCGACCAGGGCCCGCATGTGCATTGCGCGCAACAAAAGCCAGCTCACCGGTGAGGTGTTTGCCTATGCCAGAGACAAGGCGGCCCTTGCCCCCTATCTGAAAAATGCCCGCATCGTCAAGACAACCGGCTGCGGCCTGAAGGCCTGCTCATCCATGATGCAGCCCTGGCGCGGCAATGCCCTTGCCATCGGCGATGCGGCGGCCTTTGTTGAGGTTGAAACGCAGGGCGCGCTTATGTGCGGGTTTTATGCTGCTTCGGCTGTTCTTATGGAACTTGCCGGACAAGCGGGATTTGCGCAGTATACGCGCTGGTGGCAGCAGGCCTTCGAGTTCAACGGCCCCGATGCCTTGCGCGTGGCGCAGGGCTATGCCCTGGTGCCGGCCTACAGCGATGATGAGCTTGATTACCTTTTCGGCCTTGTTGAGGGAGAGGCTCTGCCCGGCAGCTACAGCCAGTATCATACGCCCAAATATATGTGGGATGCTATTCTGGCCCATCGTGAGCAAATCTCAAGTGATCGGCCTGAGCTGTTGAAGAAAATAGAGTCGAGCATGCAACTCACCCTCAATGACACGCTTTGAAAGCGCGCTTTCAATCCGGCCTGCCGCGGCTGCTAGAGCATTTTTCTTTATTTTATAGCCGCATTCTCCATGCATGGCAAGTCCGTTCGTGGTGAGCTTGTCGAACCATGAACGGAAAGCCGCCCTTCAAATACTCGGCCCTTCGACAGGCTCAGGGCGAACGGATAGAGTTTGCATTTTGATAGGTGATTTTTATAAAGGCTACAGTATTTAGAAAAATGCTTTAGCTCACCGCTCGCGGAAGTGCCGCGCAAGCTCATCGGCATCAAAGCGGGGCCACTCCGCGGGGCTGCCATTGCTGAGGGCTTCCATCCCCTGCCCCTTTTCAAGCACCTCTCCCACGCAGACACTATCGATGCCGGCGTTTTTCAAAGCGTTCATTAAGGTTTCGGCGTTATTTTTAGCGCAGGTGATCAGCAGGCATCCCGAGCCGATAAGGCCCAGGGGGTTGATGCCCAGGAGCTTGCAGACGCCGGCGGTTTGCGGATACACGGCAATTTTATCAAGATTGACCCTGATGCGGCAGCCCCCCGCCGCTCCCAGTTCTTCAAGGGCGGTGGCGATGCCGCCCTCGGTTACATCGTGCATGGCCGTTACCCCCGGGCTTGCGGCGGCGATGCGCGCTTCTTCAAGCACACTGATGCGCGACAGGAACCCGCAGCAGGTTTCGATCTCAGCTTTGGTCATGCCCAGGCGCCGCAGCCGGCCGCCCCGCTCGCGGGCAAGTATCGAGGTGCCTTCAATGCCTGCGGCCTTGGTCATGAGCACGGCATCACCGGGCCGCATGGCGCGCTTGTCGATGAGCCTGTCACGCCGTACTGTTCCGATGAGCGAGCCGGACACAACGGGCCGCGTCACGGCATCGGTAATTTCGGTATGCCCGCCGCACAGGGTGATGCCCCAGCGCCTGCAGATCTGTCTCAGGTCGCTCAGCAGCGCGAGAATCGCATCGGCCGTTGCCCCGCAGGGGAACAGAATCGAGGCGAGAAACCAGCGCGGCGCTGCCCCGGCGGTGGCGATATCGTTGGCATTGACCAGCACGGCATACTGGCTGATTTCGTCGGTCACGAAAGTGACGGGATCGGACTTCAGCACCAGCACCTCTTCACCGCTGACATCGACGGCTGCCGTATCCTCGCCCACGCCGGGATACACAAGAAGGTCGGGGTCGTCGATTTCCGCAGCCTGCAGAAACTGCGCGAGCAGGGCATTCGGGAGCTTGCCCGAGGGCAGCGGCAGGCCCAGCCGGACAATCGACCGCAGACCATCAAGACTTGGAACGGTGTAATCGCCGCAGGCCGGGCTTCCGGCGGCTTCAACGCCATTGGTGAGATAGGCCGTAGGGCTGCCGGCTTTGTGCCCCGCCTCGATGTCGAACAGGTGGTCGCCCACCACCAGCACTTCGGCTGCATGCACCCCGAGCAATTGCGCGGCAAGCAGTATGCCATGTGAGCTGGGCTTTGGGCTTGCGGGATCATCGCGGGAGATGAGCACATCGAAATCAGAGGGCGTCACGCCCGTGAAGTTCTCAAGGGCCCGCTCCACTGACCGGCGGCTGTTGCGGGTGATGATGCCGATATGCAGACCCTGTGCACGGAGCCACAAGATGAGCTCCTCTGCGCCGTCATTGGGCACGGAACCGGCGGCAGCTTCTGTCTCGAAACGGTCAAGCTGTGCAAGCAGGCGCGCCTGCTCAGCCGTATCGGGCAGGCTTTCGATAAATTCCAGTATGGGCAGGCCATGCGGGCAACCGAGCGCCTTTCTGATGGCTTTAAAATCCAGGGCGCCGGGTCTGGTCAGCGTGCCGTCAAAGTCAAATAAAACCGCCTTGAGCGAGAGAGGCTTTTTTTTCATGGGCAGGCACCTGCGGTTCTTTTTCAGCTTTCCTTGTATACCTCTTTTATAGATATTGCTCCGGCCCCTGTCAAATATTTGCTTGTCACCCAAAGAGCTGCTGTGGCAGTATCGAAACATTCTCAGACAAAGGCGCCCGGTCTGCCGGCGCCAGATCAACGCAAACATGCAGCGCAGCATCGGTTACACGCTGTATAAAGAAAGGGATAGGCATGGCCATTTATGTTACTAGGGATATCTGCATCGGCTGCGGCTGCTGCGGCGAGGTCTGCCCGCAGGGCGCGCTTGAGCTTGAGGAAAAGGCCGTGGTGTTTGAAGACTACTGCACCGCCTGCGGCGCCTGCATCGAGATGTGCCCGGTGGGGGCGCTATCGCTGCCCTGAACATGAGCTCCCGGCTGCAGCGCGGCATGGCGAGCTGCCGCAGAAGCCTCGTTATGCCCTGCATGGGGGGAGCAGGGATGCTGCTCCCGCGAAATTTAAATTTTCATCAAACCCTGCATGAGTATGGCTACCACGAGCGATAGAATGGCGTAAAATTCTGGAAAGGCCGCGAGCACGAGTGTCTGGCCGAATACATTGTGGCCGCCTCCGTAGGCTGCAATACCGCTGGCGCAGATCTTACCCTGGTGGATTGCCGAAATAAAGCAGGCCAGCCCCATGGCAATCCCTGCTCCCAGCACCACGCCGCCCTGCCAGGTGGTGAGATTTGAATTTATCAAGCCGCTGTACATGACAAAGCCCACAAATCCGTACAGGCCCTGCGTTGCCGGCAATGCGGCCATGGCAAGGCCGATGCCATAGGCCTCGGGCTTTTTCTTGATGAGCCCGAGAACAGCCTGTCCGGCAATACCCAGGCCCCAGGCAGAGCCTGCCCCTGCAAAACCAACCATCACTCCCAAACCGATCATTGCAAGCACGACACCCATATGCCTATCCTCCTATCATGTTATGGGCGGGCGGCTGAGGCCTGCCCTTTTATTTTACTTTTGAAAACGGATTATACGGCCTGCCGCCGCCTTTAAAATCAAGATTTTTATAAAACTCCACGAAGGTCAGGCGCAGCGGGTGCACAAAGGCGCCCACGATCGAAAGAATCAGATTGAGCAGGTGCCCTGCGATCAGCAGCAGGATCGTCCCGACGATCAGCGGAGAGCCGTAGTTCACGACATCGTCGCGGGTTATGAGCATGAAAGCGATTTTGTTGAACGAGGCGCCGAGCAGGCCGCTTGCAAGCCCCAGGGCAAAAAGGCGCAGATAAGAAAGAATATCGCCCAGCATGCCGGTGGCGAATCCGTACAGTTCCCAGATGCCCAGGGGCAGACGAATGCCGATTTTTTTACCGGGGTTATTAAACAGGAACAGCAGCACAAGGCCCCCCCAGGTCAGCACCTGCCCCGCGAGCAGTGGAATTGCCATGATCAGCAGGCCGATTTTTGCCGAGCCAATTGAGAAGTCGGCAATGCCGAGCTTCAAAAAATTGGTATGGCCGGCCCAGACAATGCTGCCGCAGATGCACAGCATATAGGAAATGGGCTGCAGGCCGAAAATAAAACCCGCGTTTTTAATGCAGGTAATGCTGCGCAGAGTGAGCCCCAGCATTATTTGCAGAAACCCCAGCAGCAGGGCAAAGCTCATCATGGGGAATATGGCGCCACGGGGGCCCGGCTGCGGGGTCAGGGGCGCGAAATAGGGTGCTCCCCAGGACAGCAGCGAGCCATCCGGCGGTATGCCGGGCCCGCCGAAAAACGTCATGCCGAAAAAGCTGTTAAGCAGCATGCCCCCGAGCATGGTTGAGCCTCCCAGCAGCATGAGGAGCTTAAAATAGGGCCGGTAGCCGGCTGCGCCGAATCTGAAGGCACAGGCAGCTGCGGCAAGGATAATGGCGCCATAGCCCATGTCCGCCATGCACAGTCCCACATACAGGCAGAAAAAAGGGGCAAAAAAAGGCGTGGGGTCAACTTCGCCATAGACGGGCAGGGAAAAGAGCCTGGTAATGGGCTCAAAGAGCCGGGTAAAGGCGTCATTTTGCAGAAGCACCGGCACATCGTCGTCAGGGGCCGGATCGTAAAAACCGTACCAGGCTGAAAAGCGATGAAGAAACAGGGCCAGGCCTTTTTCTTTGTCCGCGGGCAGCCAGCCCATAAGGCTGATAAGAGAGCCGGCAGCCTGCTCCTGCAGGTCAAGGGCTGCGGACAGGCGGCGGTGGAGATCATGCTGCCGCCGGCTGTAGGCTGCAAGGGCTTCCCTGTGGCAGGCAAGCCCGTCGATATCGGCCTGCACAGCCGCGATCTTTTTTTTCAGCGCTTCGCCGGCGGCGCGTATCTCGCTTAATGAACGGTTGGGCGGG